>CALKKK010000067.1 GCA_937995395.1 uncultured Sutterella sp.
CTTGGCGTTGCTAAATGTTGACGCGCTCCGCCTATTTTTCGACCATTGCCGTGACATGCGCCATCAACTGGTCAAACGAGGCAAAAGGCGTTGCTCTGGCAACATCCGCCCCGGTCAACCAATCGACAAGTGTTTGTGCCGCATCATTGGCGGACTTGCTTTTGCTTACCACAATACCCAATTCATGCTCGGGCAAAGGTTCTTCAATCTTCATCGCAAACACTTCCGGATGATTCTGCTGCAATACGTGTAAACAAAAATCGGCCGCAAAGGCAATGCCCATGTTGCGAGCGGCCATATCAAGCATCAAGTCCATGAAGTCGGAAGTGAGTTTGGGCTCAAACTGAAGACCATAGCGATGAAAAAACTGATTTTGAAAGTTTCGGGTATAAAGCCCCTGCGTCATCCCGATTAAGGGAAAGTCGACCAATTCTCGCAAAGGCACTGTCCGATCCCTCAAATCAGCAAAAGCCCCGCCCGCAATAAACGCATCCCGAAATTTCACGATCGGCCGATAAGTCACTTTGGCCGTGTCGAGGTTCCCCAAAAACGGAGAAATCACAATTCCGAAATCCACCTCGCGGTTTTGTACGCGCTCGATGACTTCGTGCAACGAAAACGCCCGCGTATGCATCCGCACTTCGGGAAAAGCACGGTGAAAGTTTTCCAACACGGGATTTAGCACATAACGCGCCGGCATATGCGCACAAGCAATCGACACACGCCCTATGCGGCTTTCCTTTGCAACGGTCAAGTCATCCTCAAAGCGGCGCAATTCGTCGAAGATTTTCTCGGTGTGCCGCATCAGTAAGCGCCCCTGCTCGGTCAAAACGATTTTGCGACCGATGCGCTCAAAAAGTTCGCACCCCAGCGCTTCTTCAAGTTTTCGAATGCTGTGGCTCACCGCCGACTGGGTCACGAAAAGCGACTCGGACGCAGCTGTCATGCTCCCGGTTTTGGCGACCTCGTGAAACACTTGATAGAGCGTCAAAGGGATTTTTGATAGATGAATATTATTCATAACACTTATGCCTACAGACGCTTGATATTCATATACGTGATTTTAGAATAGCTTTTGTCGCGACACCAACCACCACTGACAACCTCTTTTTTGGCAGGTCAAAAAATGCTTCAGAAAATTTCGACTTCAATGGCAACTATCACCGCTTGTGCTTTGTTTGCGACCTCCGTTTGCGCCGCCGATATGAATCCCGTGACACAACTCGATCATTCCGTCATGCCCAAGGTCACGTCCTTGACCAAAACCCCAACCTCGACGCTTTTGGCAGGCAACTCCTTTATGTACTACAACAACGGCATAGTGCAGTGGGTGCAAGGGCTTGTAGCCGCCGGCAAAGACAAGATATCGGCAAGCATGGTCACGATCGCTTATTCGGGTCTGGACTGGCATCCCATGGAAGCCTACTTGCGTCCCAACGCCATCAACTCGTATACGACGCTCAACGACGGTTCCAACAAATTGCTTTTCCGCCAAGACAAAGGTCCGGTGTTTGACGCCGTCGTGATGCAAGACAACTCGCAAGGTCCGATTCATCCGGAATTGAGCAAATTTACAGCCAAGTACGCTAAAGCACACGCCGAGACGATTCGCAAAGCCGGTGCTCAGCCCTTGATCATGCTCACCTGGGCATTTCCGGGCAAGCCTGAAATGACGCGTCAATTGGCTGATGCCACCATCAAGGTCGCCAACGACAACGACATCATGGTCGTGCCCGTGGGGCTTGCTTTTGCCGAGGCTCTGAAAGGTAAGCCCGACACTAAGCTCATCATCGCCGACAATCGTCACCCGAGTGTCGCCGGCACTTATCTTGAAGCTTGCGTCTTGTACGCCACGCTTTTAAAGAAGTCTCCGGAAGGCTTGCCCTGGTACGGTCTGGGCGAATTGCAGTTACCTAAAGATGAAGCCCAATACTTGCAAAAGACAGCGTGGGAAACGGTTACCGCCTTCTTCGGCTGGAAGTAACACATAATCGGTTTAGTTTTCTCCTCAAACGGTTAACGTTTGGTTCTTTTAATAGCAGTAACGGTCATCTCACTTGCTTGATCGCTACCGCTCTTTTTTCTATTACCCTATAAGCTGAGGGCTATGGAAAATATACCTTCAGTCCTGTTTTGCCCGATAGAGCCCGTCAAATTTCTTTTTTGATCCTTGATTTTCAATGTTTTTACCACCGTCAATTTGTGCAAAAAGTCACGGATTTTTGACGTTTCCGCGTCCGCATAAGGCGTTTGCATTAGCCACAAAAGTGCATTTTCCCGCTAGGATTGCGGGACACGTAAAAACTCGTTGTTCATCAGCGTGTTTTTTCGATTCTTTTGATAATAGTTTCGTCATGGAGAGGAACATAAAAATGAAAGCTCCCGTTCGCGTTGCCGTCACCGGTCCTGCCGGTCAAATCGGTTATTCGTTGCTGTTTCGTATTGCCGCAGGCGACATGCTCGGCCCCGATCAGCCCGTGATTTTGCAGTTGTTGGAACGCGATACGCCGGAAAGCGCACAGCGCTTAAAGGGTGTGATGATGGAATTGTCCGACTGCGCCTTCCCGCTTTTGGCCGGCATGATTGCTTCGAGCGATCCGTTGGTGGCCTTTAAGGATGCCGACATCGCTATTTTGGTGGGTGCCCGTCCGCGTACCAAGGGGATGGAGCGCAGCGAACTCTTGGAAGCCAACGGTCAGATTTTCGTCGCCCAAGGTAAGGCCTTGGACGCAGTTGCCAGCCGCGACGTCAAGGTGCTCGTTGTGGGCAATCCCTGTAACACCAACGCCTACATCGCCATGAAGTCGGCTCCGAATCTGTCGCCCAAGTGTTTCTCCGCCATGCTGCGTTTGGATCACAACCGTGCATTGTCTCAGTTGTCCAATATCACGGGTAAACCTGTGACTACCATGCACAAGATGGCCGTCTGGGGCAACCACTCTCCGTCGATGTATCCGGACATTCGCAACACGACGATCGACGGTAAGCCCGCTTCTGAGTGCGTGGATGCCGACTGGTATCGCGACACCTTCATCCCGACGGTGGGTAAGCGCGGCGCTGCCATTATCGAAGCCCGCGGCGCAAGCTCTGCCGCTTCTGCCGCATCGGCTGCAATCGACCATATCCGCAACTGGGTGTTGGGTTCGGATGGCGAATGGGTCACGATGGGCGTACCGTCCGACGGCAGCTACGGCATCCCCGAAGGTATGGTTTGCGGTTTCCCCTGCGTCTGCGACGGCAAGGGCAACTACGAAATCGTTCAGGGTTTGGACTTTGACGCTTTCAGCCAGGAAAAGTTTGACAAGACCGTGGCCGAACTTCAGGGCGAAATCGATGCCGTGAAGCACATGCTCTAATCTTTAGAAGTCGATTCAAGAAAGGCATGACGGTAAAATAGCCGTCATGCCTTTTTCTTTGCCCATTTCGAAATGACCGAGTTCGATATGACGCACTATCGCTTTGCCAAACTGCCCACCGCCGGCTTTCTTTTGGCGCTGCAAACGCAAAACGCTCTCTTGCCCGAGACGATCGCGCAGGACAAACGCGTCAAGCCGTTACTTGTCATCGACACCAACGTTTGGCTCGACATTCTTTACTGGGGGGATGCGCAAACGGTGCAATTGGCTTCAGACATTGAAAGCGGCGCAGTAGACGTGTGCATTACCTTGGCTGCGATCGAAGAATTGGCAGACGTCATCGCCCGTAAACAGTTTGCGATCGAGCCCGAACGGCAACTCACGCTTCTCAAACACGTTTTGTCTGTCTCAACCCTCGTCGCGCCTCCATCAAAAGCAACAGCCAAATGCCGCGATGCGGACGATCAGAAGTTCTTGGACTTGACCCAAAGTGTCGGGGCTGATTATTTGGTCACAAAAGACAAGTTGGTGCTCAAAGCCGGCAAGCGTTTGAAGAAGTACGGCGTGCTTGTTTTGACACCTCAAGACTTGCGCTTTTCCTTAAACGGAATGCCGAAAACGTCGTCTGAGGCATAACAAATTTTCATGGACTCGATGCGTCTCGAATTTAATACATTAGTGTTGATGTATGTCAAATAGGCTCCGGTGTCGTTAAGTCGCCTAAGAAATCAAGTCGCTTAAGGCTCTTTACCGCTTCATTGGGGCGTATTGGCTCGGGTAACCTTGCATATTTTTGTGTTTTCCTCCCTCATATTGGGTACAATCGTTAGGTATAAGCTATCACGCCGATTGAGCGTGATTTTTGTCGTGCATTGTCCGAACACGCGTCAACATTGCTTTTTTTGACGCAAAAGCAATACAACATGCAACCATAAGAAACCGTTCGGAATTTGCCGTATCGTTTTGAGGAGAGAGACTCTATATGCGTGCTCCATCGCGTAGCTGGTTTAGCGAGCTTGAAAAGTCGCGCGACCAATCCTATTTGGTCGAAGACACCAACCGCTTTCCGATTTTTCCCTGGCTGGCACCGACGTTGCACCCGGAAGTCCAGTCCTTTATCAATCGTTGGGGTGTGGAAAAGCATCTCAAGCCCAAGGATCCTGTTTTAGGCCACATCACCGATCGTGTCGATCAGTTGGTATTGGTCAAGTCCGGCATCACCATTCGTTACTTCGGCTCGCCCTACGCCTCGAAAAACCACTGCTTTGCGTTTTCGGCACCGGGCCGTCTGGCTTGCGGCAACTTGAATTTCTTTACGCACCGTCCTTGCATCGGCAGCTACTTTGCCGCACTGCCGAGCACCGTGGTGAGCGTGCCGCAAAAGCTGGTTGACAGTGTCTGTCGCAGCGACCCCGAATTCATGCGCTTGTTGGTACAGGAATTTGAAGTCATCAACCTCACCGACCGTTTGGGTTTCGGTGCGCTTTTCCTCTTGTCGGTCGAAGATCGCCTGTTGGCTTTCTATCTGACGTGGGCCGCGCACTTCGGTCACATGGAAGTGATTGACGGCGAAGAATGGATTCGCATGCCGATTCCGTTGCGCGGCGAAGTGCTCTTGGGCATTCTCGGATGCTCGCAAAGTGCCATTGAACGCTACATGGCACAGATGAAGCAAGAAGGTATCTATGTCGTCGAAGACACGAGCGCTCGCATCAAGTTAAGTGTCCTGCGTCCCATTCACGACTGGATTCGCAATCACGAAGAAAAATCGAGCGACCTGCCGCGCGATCAATTGACACAGATTTTGAACGATCTGAACATCTAATCGATCATCGGTTTGAAGCCGCCCGCAAGCCTCAAGCTTTCGGGCGGTTTTGTATGTGCGCCCAGCATGGCGCGATATCTAGGGAGTGAAAGTCTCCTACTCGCCCGATGAGGGGAAGAGTTAGCGACTCGGCAAGAGCGTCTTGGTAACAAGGGGTTTGGAGGAAGCCGATAGCAAAATGCATGTTCGACGAACAGGAAGCGGATATGAGGCATGGCTGTAGGGCATGAAGGCATAAGGATTCAACGCCCGATACTCATACGGATACAGCAACGTAGATCCGACGGACAGGCAGGAAAGGTACGCGCAATACCTGGGGAGAACCTGATTGGTGCCGAAAGGCTACCGAAGCCGCGAGGTTAGGGATGCGAATCAGGTGGTCAGCAGAGGTCATAGTAAGGGAAACCTGAAGGACCGAACGTTAATAAGCGAGTAGAGGTGGGAACTCTAATGGAAAATGTAGAACCCAGCAAAACACCTGCATGGTGTCCGGGAACCAGAGGGGACGGGAGAGCCGCCCCGAAAGGCGGAAACGGCGGAGATGATGGGCAGCATACCATTGCGAACCTAAACTGGACGAAAGCTCAACCTAGACGGTATCCGCTCATGAAGTATGTCACTCTGGCACTTTATGAGGCAGCAGGTAAGGTTATTGAGAACCGCGGTGGCGCCGGCGTTGACGGCGTGACCGTGGACAAACTAATCGAACTGTTGGATACGCATGGGACTGGTATATGCCGAAAACTCGAGACGGGGACATACATCCCCGCTCCGGTTAGACGAGTCGATATACCCAAGCCAAATGGTGGAACGAGAATGCTCGGAATTCCGACTGTGTTGGATCGAACAATTCAACAGGCCATCGTGATGGTCATCGAATCGGAATTTGAAAAGCAGTTCTCCGACCATAGCTATGGCTTTCGTAAAGGACGCAGTGCTCATCAAGCAGTAGAAGCGGCGCAGAAATACGTCAAACAAGGCTACCGATGGGTAGTGGAGATTGACCTTTCAAAGTTCTTCGACCGCGTGAACCACGACAAGCTCATGAGTATCATTGCCCGTGTAATTGATGATAAGCCGATGCTCAAATTGATCCGCCGATATCTTACGGCAGGGATCATGGAGGGCGGTTTGGTTTCGCAAAGAGTCAAAGGCGTACCTCAAGGCTCCCCCCTAAGTCCGTTACTGTCAAACATAATGTTGACAGAGCTGGATAGAGAGCTTGAGAAACGAGGTTTGCACTTCTGCCGATATGCGGACGACTGCAACATTTACGTTAAAAGCGAATTAGCGGCCAAAAGAGTATTGGCATCCGTCACGAGATACTTAGAGGAGGTGCTCAAGTTGCAGGTTAATCGCGACAAGAGCGGCACCTTTCGTCCGAAGGATTCGGTTTTCCTCGGATACAGTATGACAAATGGCGGAGCCAGAATCGAAGTGGCACAAAAGGCGATTGATCGCCTATGGATCAAAATCCGCAAGATATTGAATCAGTCACGAGGGACGTCACTGGAGCAGTGTATTCAACGCCTCTCAAAGACCTTGCGAGGTTGGCGTAATTACTATTACCTCGACAGGCGCAAGGGATTCTTTGAGAAGATTGATATACACATCAGGAGGCACCTGAGGAAACTGCAATGGATCGCGTGGAAAAGACCGAAGACGCGAGAGCGTGAGCTCAAACGCCGAGGTATTGATCCATACACGGCTTGGAAGAGCTCGGCTAATGGGAGGGGAGCTTGGTGGAATGCAAACGCGATACATATGCGCAATGCTCTTCCCTTGTCCTTCTTTAGGGAGAATAGGCTGTATAGTCTCGCGGCTATGGCGATTGTTTAACGAAGCGCCCATTGCGGAACCGCACGATGTGGTGCTGTGAGAAGGGGAGCGGGCAACCGCTCTCCTTACTCGATTTACGACTGCATCACCTTCTCAAAGCGCAAAAAGTCGCAACCGACTTCAGAGGGCATGTCACCGACTTCGTCCGTCCACTCTGGGTGTTTGTGGTATCGGTTATAGAACTCCACAATCTTAAAGCCAAGTTTGTTAACGTAAAAATGGATGTTTCGCTTCTCAAAATACGGCGTAAAAGTCTCCCACACGCGTGTTGCAGGAAACTTCGCCTCAAGCGCATGCCAAAGTGCTGCGCCCACGCCCCGGCCCTCGAAGCCGATTCTGACGTACATCAGATCCAGATGATTGTGTTGCGTGGCTTCATCGATCACCACCAGCGCACCGCCGACGATTTCGTCGTCCACGACTGCAAAGAAGGCTTGAGCACCTTTGGAAGCAAAAGACTCTTCGATGTCTTTAACGGGCAAGACGAGTTTGTCGTAAGAGCCGAAAACGTCTTCATAACCTTTTTGAAAAGCGGCCTGAATATCTGCATTGACATCCTCCCCTGCCTGAAGGCAGAGGATCCCTCAGTCAGATGACTAAGGGTGGTTCTCCCTGTTGACCGACAACCCCGAGGCGGCTACGCCTTGGTGTTGCCCGTTCACAGCACGAGCTCTTTGCTTTTTTTCGTGTGCAATAGGGCCTGCCCGGCCCCGAATCCTCACGTTGACTGCTCCGTTGGTATCGGCATTGTCGCTGTGACCGCACCGACAGCATTTAAAAACTGCTTGTTTCGGGCGGTTCTTCTTATCCTCGCATCCACACTTCGGGCATTGCC
>CALKKK010000068.1 GCA_937995395.1 uncultured Sutterella sp.
CAAACTCACGGATATAATCGACTTAAGAGAAATGCGTTTTTAGCCCTGTTTCGGGTGACTTTCCGCTCATGCGGATCGTAAAAAGCATTTCGAAATTTGTACGAGGTTGACTATGTTGAAGAAAATCACCGTTGCCGCCCTTTTTGCAATGGCAACCGCAGTTTACGCCGCCCCCAATATTCAGGCACCGCCCGAAGTGACTCAGGTGCCCTCGACGATTGCGCCCAAAGCACCGGCGCCTGCAGCTCAGGACGTGCCTCGCACGCGCCAAGGCGACTCGGCGACCTATAACGCGTCGCGTCTCGAACCCACTGCCGAAGACATGCAGCGCGCGCGTGAAAACCAGCGCCGCAAGGAAGCCGCCGGCGCACCCAAACTTTACGTTTCGGACTACGGCACGGTCATCGAAGAAAAGCATGACCAGAACAACCGCTTGACCGAAATTCGCGTGACGCCCGGTACGACCGAAATCCCCTACACGATGAAAAACCGTAGCGACCGACCGATTGACAATCGTCCCGGAGCCGATCCGCGCTCCACGCTCGATACGCCCAAATTCATTCAGTTCGGTTGGTAATTCGGTATGGCAGTTTTTACGGAGTTAACCGTCGACGAGGTCAAGTCGGCTTTGACCGGTTTTGACCTCGGCGCCTTTGTCGACCTAAAACCCATCGCGGGCGGCATTGAAAACACCAACTACTTTTTGGACACGACCAAAGGACGTTGGGTGTTGACCGTTTTCGAGCGTTTGACGCCCGAACAGTTGCCTTTTTATTTGGAGCTGTGCGCCCACTTGAAGTCGCACCGCTGTGCGGTAGCTGCCCCCGTCAGAAACAAGGCGGGCAAGCTTTTTGACTTTATCCACGGCAAGCCCTACTCAATTGCCAATCGCTTGGAAGGCGAAGGCATTGAGGAAGTGAGCGTTTCGGAATGCGCTTCAATGGGCGCGATGCTCGCGCACATGCACATTGCCGCCTTGGACTTCGAGCTGTATCAGGAAAACCTGCGCGGCTTTAAGTGGATCAAGGCAACGGCGCCCAAGATTGCGCCGCACGTACCTGCAGAACTCTATGCCAAGCTTTCTGATGAAGTCGCTTATCAGGAAACGGTTTACACGAGCGAGGCTTATTCCAAGCTCACCGTCACGGCTTGCCATTGCGATCTTTTTAGAAACAACACGTTGATTGCCGATCACGGCACCGACAAGGCGCACGTGGCCGGTGTTTTTGACTTTTACTTTGCGGGCTGCTCGCCTTGGCTCTTTGACTTGGCGGTGACGGTCAACGACTGGTGCATCGATTTGGACACCTGCCAGTTGGACGAAGACAAAACGGCGGCATTTTTGGATCACTACCATGCCGTGCGCCCGTTAACGGCCAACGAGCATGCGCTGTGGCGCGACATGTTGCGCGCCGGCGCCCTGCGTTTTTGGACGAGTCGCCTGTTTGACTTTTATCTGCCCAGACCCGCCAGTCTGTTAACGCCGCACGACCCCACGCATTTTGAGCGCGTGTTGGATGATAGAAAAACGTGCGACCTATATTGGCCGCCGTCGGGCTAACCCGTATTTCGTATAATGCGCGCAACTTGCCGATGTTTCATTGCAAGTTGCGCAATTTTTTCTTTGTTTCTCTAACTTATGCAACATTCCCGATCTTTGAGCGCCTCTGCCGGTTGGCGTTGGTTTTTGAGTGCGCTTGAGGCCACTCGCAAGCAGCCGATCGTCTTGATGGGCGTCGTTTTGTTTTACATGCTCTCGATGAGTATTCTCTCGGTCATTCCCTGGTTCGGACCGGTGTTGGCGGCTGTTTTCATGCCTTACGGCACGGTGTTTTTTGCGCACGCCACGCGCGACGTTTTAGCCGACCGCCAACCGCAGTTCGCACAGCTTGCCGAACTGATGCGCAACCGCGACATTCGTCAGGCCATGATCCGTGTGGGACTTGTTTTCGGCTGCGTGTTGGTAACGGTCAACGCCCTCTACGGCATTTTGGCAGCCGATGAAATCTCCCGTTGGGTGGTGGATGCCAACGATCGTCTCGATTGGGCAAGCGTGCGCGCCAATATTCCGTGGGACGCCACGATTGCGATGCTCATCGTCTATATCCCCGGGCTCATGGCCGTGTGGTTTGCGCCTCTGCTGGTATCTGACAAAGGCATGCCCTGCGGCAAAGCCCTCTTTTATTCGTTCTTCGGCTGCGTTCGCAACATCATTCCGGTGATCGTGCTCGGTGTGGTTTTAACCGCCATTTCGAGCATTGTGGCCGTAGGTTTGACAGCTTTGACGGTGTTTTTAAACATCTCCGACCTCGCCCCCTTTATCATCACGCCGTTTGTTTTTGTGATCAGTACCGTTATCTATGCGAGCTACTGGCCGATGTACGAAGGGCTCTTTGAAGACGTCCGATAACTACAGCAACAAGTCGCTTTGGCGTTTGTCGGTTTCCAAAGGCGTGGAGACCGACAAACCCAACAGGCGAATGCCGCCGGCAGGCACCTTAATGCCGGACAACAAATCCAATGCCCCTTGACGAATCTGCTCGGCATCGCCCCACGGATAGGCTCTCGAACGAGAGCGCGTCAACGTTTCAAAATTAAAGAACCGTACCTTTAGGGTCAACGTCACGCCGATGAAGTTGTTTTTGGTCAAACGCCGTACCAATTCTTCGATCAAATCATCGATCGCATTGGAAATCTCTTCTTCGCTTCGAATGTCTTTGGCGTAGGTATGCTCGCACCCCACAGATTTTCTCACGCGTTGGGGCTTCACGGGTCGATCGTCGATGCCTCTCACAAACTGATAGTACGTGTAGCCCGACTTCCCGAAACGGCGCATCAAATCGGGCAAAGAAAGCGCACGGATGTCTTTGGCCGTCTCCAATCCCATGTCATGCATGACCTTGGCGGTGGCGGGCCCCACGCCCCAGAGATGCTCGACTTTAAGTTTGTCGATGAAGTCTTGAGCGACGTCCGGATGAATCGTGCATAGCCCATCGGGCTTGCGCCAGTCGCTTGCAATCTTGGCCAAGAATTTGTTGTAGGAAACACCGGCGCTCGCTGTCAAACCGAGTTCGGCTTTGATTTCGGCTTTGATCGCTTTGGCAACGTCGACCGCCAGTGCAATCCCCTTTTTATTGTCGGTCACGTCCAAGAATGCTTCGTCAATGCTGATAGGTTCGACCAGATCGGTGTAGCGCTTAAAAATCGCCTGTACCTGGGCACTTACTTCTTTGTAGCGCGCCATACGAGCGTCGACAAAAATGAGTTGCGGACACAAGAGTTTGGCCTTTCGGCTTGCCATGGCGCTTCTCACACCATACGCACGCGCTTCGTAGCTTGCGGTCGCAACAACGCCGCGCCCGTCGGAGCTTCCCACCGCAATGGGTTTGCCGCGAAGTTCCGGCCGGTCGTGTTGCTCCACCGACGCGTAAAACGCATCCATATCCACATGGATGATTTTGCGCGTGGCGTGTGCGTGTAAGGTGTCGTCGGTCTTGTCCATGGCGCCATTTTAACGAGCGCAAAATCGTGTGTCGTGCATGCACAATCGTAACGAAGAAAAACAAAATTTCTCACGCCGAAGGCTACGCAAAATCATCACGAAAGGTTATCCTATATGCGACAAATTTTGTTTGAGGAAAACAGCCATGTCTGAAGTCAAACGCCAATTGCCGCCTCCGATCGAAATGCAAATGCCCTTGGTTCAAGTCCTCGGTCGCAGACGCTCCTCACGAGAATTTGCGCCGCAAGACGTCGACGCTTCCATCCTGTCGGCCGTCTTATGGGCCTGCGCCGGACAGACCTTGCCCGACGGTCACCGTACGGTGCCTTCGGCTTTGGATAGCCGCGAAGTACAAGCCTACGTTTTCGATCGCTTGGGCGTATGGCGCTACGACCCCGCAGACAATACCTTGGTTGAAACGAATCGAGGCGACAAACGCGGTGCAACGACCGAAATTCAACCGTTTGTCGCCAAGGCTCCCGTGACCATCATGCTCATTGCCGACAAAAAGCGTGCCGACAAACGCATGAAAGGCGAAGGCTTGAAAACCATGATGGCCGTTGACGCCGGCTGCATGGTACAGGCCGCGCAGATGGCTTGCACGGCCATGGGCTTGGCAAGTGTGCCGAGAGCGTCGTTCGATCCGGTAAAAGTCAGAAACGCGGCAGGTTTAAACGAAGATCACGTTCCGTTGATGGCCGTCACAATCGGCTTTGGCGCTTAAAGTTTGCAAAAGAGACATTCCTTATGGTGACATTGAAGTCTGAGAAAAAAGAAACGACGGCGCCCGAGCGCCCGATCCCGGTGCCTCGCCCCATGACAATGGGCTTGACCGAAACCTTCATGAACCGTCGTTCGGGTTATGACTTTTCCGACGAGCCCATCAGCGACGAGGATCTGGCTTGTATTTTGTGGGCGGCAGAAGGCAACAACGGCAAAAATAAAAAAGACGACCATCGCACGACGCCCACGACGCTCAATTGGCGCGAAATTGATGTCTATGTCGTTAAAGCCAACGGCGTGTGGAAGTGGGAAGCCGACAAGAGTGTTCTGACGTTCGTGCACGACCAAGACCGTCGCAAAGACATGTGTCTGATTCAGCCTTTGGTGCGAAATGCGCCGGTGCATTTGGTCTATGTGTATGACGAAGCCAAAACCCAAGGTTTGGTCACGGATTTGGCCAAAAATATCGTTAAAGTGGCCAAGCGCGGCGACTGGTCTCAGATGACCGAAGACGTGTTGAAAAACGCGCCGTTACTCGATACCGGTGCCAAGGTCATGGCCGTTTACATGGCTTGTGCGGCTTTAAACGTCAACTGTTTGGCGAGACTCACCTTTGACGCAAAGAAGGTGCATAAGACGCTGTTACTTTCCGATACGCAAAAGCCCCTTTGCATTCAGACGTTGGGTTATAAGCCCAAGGGACTATTGGACTTGATGTTCTAATCTGACAAATGCCCGAGGGAACGTTCACTCGGGCATTTTTGTCGATGTTATTTGAGAGCTTTTAGCATCATTTCCGCCACCTTTTGAGAGGATGCGGGATTTTGTCCTGTCACCAGTCGGCCGTCACGCACGGCAAAGACTTCGAAATCGTGTCCTTTCTCATAGATGCCGCCCGCTTCTCGCAGTCTGCTTTCCAGCAAGAACGGCACCGTCTTTGTCAATTGCATCTTTTGTTCTTCCGAGTTGCTAAAGCCCGTGACTCGCAGACCGTTCACAAGGGCACGTCCGTCGTCTTTTACGGCAAAGGAAAATGCCGCCGGCCCATGACAGACCGAACCTATCACGGCGCCGTTCTTCCAGGCGTCCGACAAGAACTTTCCTAACTCTCGACTCGCGGCCAAGTCCCACATCGTGCCGTGCCCGCCCGGAATGAAAATTGCCCGGTAATTATTGGGATCCAGATCGCTCAAACGAAGACTGGCTTTGAGTTGCGCTTGCAAGTTCGTATCTTTGAGGTAGCGCTCAACCGTCGCCGGATTTTTGCCGGCTTCGTCCACGGAATTCGGGTCAATCGGAATTTGTCCTCCGGGCAATGTTGCGATCGTAATGTTTGCGCCCTGTTGGGCAAAAACGTAATAAGGTGTCGTAAGTTCTTCGAGCCAAAGACCGGTTTGCGCGCCGGTGTCTCCGAGAAGCGCATGCGCCGTGGCAATGATAAGAATAGAGGTCGTATTCATCGTTAGGTTCTCTCGCGTCGGTTACAGTTGTTTTTTGAGCGCACGCACCAGACCTTCCAACCAATCCTGATGACCTGCCACCATGGGATTGGGGTGCGTTTGCGCCAAAACCTTGGCAGGTTCTCCCTTTTGGCTTTCCTGCGTCAGGATGCGCACGCGGTTGTGAGAGAGTTCTTCAATGAGCCATGCGTGAATGACGTCAAGACGATCTTTGCCCTCTGCGCACCACCCGTGCCAAGCCAAGCGCGCACAAGCTCCGCGTCCCGGCGGCACACATTCGGTAACTTGCGCATCCACGGGAAAGCCGAACGTGCGGAAAAAGAAAACGTCGCCCTCTTCCAAGTTTTCGCGATCGGTGCGAATGTCGGAAGCGTTTGCGTAGTATTCGGGCCAACGATGCGGATAGGCCAATTGCTCCCAAACGTCTTGGGCAGTGAAACCCTGCACAATCACCTCGTTGGATACGAAGTTGTCGGTCAATCCCGGAAGGTAGTCTTGCGGCCAGCGAATCGATTC
>CALKKK010000069.1 GCA_937995395.1 uncultured Sutterella sp.
CGGATTCCTCCGGGCATTGAAATACCCGGCTTCCTCCGTGATTTGTTCTGTGAACCGAACCTTGGGCATTGCCTTCGATCTGCGTCATGGTCAGGTCTTCACCGGAACCGGTGTAGATCTGATCTCCGCTACCGAGATTCTGGAGTTCGGCAAGCGGAATACCGTTTACCCATGCCTGGGCGTTAATATCGTTGGCAAAAGCAGGAGCGGCCATTGCGGCAAGCACGGCCGCGGCAATCATTTTTGTGTGCATCATTGTCCTTATGATGTAGTGGCAAAAGAACGGAATGTTACTCACATGAATTTCAAAAACATCCCGAAGTATGGGAAATTTCAACCAATTGTGTAATGATTTATTGCCGCTTAAGTGTATTACATAAGAGACTATTATTACCTACTGTCAAATACTATCGGATGGTGCGTCTCAGTGTTTGGAAAAACTTCTGTGTTGTAATGAGGAAGCAGCGAACGATTGACACAGCAATCGAGTTGCACGCGATTTTTGGCGTAAGATTGTGATCCTTTTGACCAACAGTCCAGCCAACCATGACGATTGACCACCATCTGCTGACACGCCGCAGCCTTTTGCAAGCCGCTGCGCTTTTTTCTGTCAGTGCTCTGTTGCCCGCTTCTGCCACAATCACACCTGCTGTGCTCCAATCAGGCTTGTGGAGCGCTAAGGCTCTGCCCTTGGGGCAGCATGCGGCAGGCGCTGTCAAACGTCATGCTTTCATTTCGGAAGTCTGTTCGGGGGCATTGGCTCAACCCGCCTTTGTCGCTTACATGGCTTTGAACATCGCCTATCTGGCGGACTATGCGCGATCCTTGGATTTGTTGGCAAGCCGCGTGGATGCCATTGCTGATTTAAAGACCGAGTCGGAAGCTTTGCACCAATGGGCCAAAGAAACGGCGGGCGTCAAAGACTGGTGCATCGATCTTTACCAAAAGATTGCCAAGCGAAACTACAACGCCAAGCGAATGCCAAGCTTTCCGGCGGGTGTCGACTATGCCAAGTTCGAGCGTATGTACGTTCTCAAATACGATGTCGCAGTAGGCATGGCGGCACTGCTGCCTTGCTTTTGGATTTATGAAGAGATTGGCGGACACATCGCCAAACTGCGCCAAACGCAAGGCAACGTTTATTCGGAGTGGTTGGAGAGCTTCGGCACACCAGCCTCGCACGAATCGGCTCTGAAAGCCGTCGCCTTGGCTGATAAGTTGGCTAAGCGAGCTGACGATACAGTCAGGCGCCAAATGACCGACGTCTTTGTGGCGGGCTGCTGGAAAGAATTTGCCTGCTTTGATGCGGCTTACAGAACGCTATTTAAGAACCTATAAAGCATCGGAATCCAAAGCCACCTTAGCGGCAAAAAGCAAAAAAACGCTACCGATGGCGGTGTTGCCAAGTTTTCCCATCAAGGGAAAGCGCGCAACCATGCGCAGCAAATCGGCCCCGACCGTGATCAGAAAAAGTAGCCACGTAATACTGAAGGTCTGCAAAATGACGGCCAGAATCGAGTACGGAACCCAAGCCGGCTGATAGTTCGGGTCGATAAACTGCACGAAAAATGCCACGAAAAACAAAATCGCCTTTGGGTTAGTCAGGCTTAAGGCGAGCGCCGTGCGGAAAGCTCTCATCCTCTCGGACTTGTCGGCTGCCGACTTTAGCTTTTCGTCGGCCGTGATGTGACTGCCCTCTTTCGTGCCTTCGTTTTTCACGAAGAACGTGTTCCAAAGCACCTTCAAACCCAAATAACCGAGATAGGCGCCACCCGCGTAACGAATCAGATCAAAAAGAGCGGGATTGGCTGCTAAAGCTGCCGCCACGCCGATATAGGAGCAAAACATCAATAGGTAGTCGCCCACCAAAATGGCCAAACTGGCGGCAAAGGCGGGTTTTCGCCCCCTAACAATAGCCGTGCGCAAAACATAAAGCGAATTGGGACCGGGGATGACAATGATGACAAACGCCCCGACAACATACACCCAAAGATCGTGGACTCCGAGATTGGCAAGCATGGCAAAACACAAAAAATAAAACGGACAACAAAATGAGTATACACAAACGCCTTCGCAGCCAATTCGGTAGAATTCGCACCAACCCCGTTTTTTACCCCACGAGTTTTTATGACCGTCCAAGCCAAATCCCTGCCCAAGATTTATTCGCCAATATTGTGCGTACTCTGTACCCTTCTTTTTACGCCGATGTTCGGAGCCTTTTTGCAAGGCTTGAACTGGCGCGAATTGGGGGACGACGAATTGGCCGCACGCAATATGGCTTGGGTGCGTTGGAGTTTCTTTACCTTTGCGGCTTACACCTTCAGCGAACCCTTTATTCGTGAAACGTTGGTCGGGCGCTATTTGATGATTGCACTATTTATCGGCTTTTGGTTGAGCTGGACCCTGGCTTTGGGTTGGCGTCAGGTCACCTACGTCAAAAACTACGTCAAGGTTTATGACGCACAGCGCTTCGGTCGCCCGATTATGATCGGCGCATTCGGCTGGGTGGCCTATACGGCCGTGGCCTTGACCTTGGTGCTTTTCCTGCATGTGACGGGAATCGATCCGTTGCCTGCCACCGCCCCTATTTTGCAGCAATAGTTGCCCGGTAGACGAAGAGGCCCAAGTGAAAAACAAAGTCGACCTTCGATTTACGTTGCCCCAACGAAAGAGTGCACCGACGATTAACAACGTGCTCTCTCTGTTGGACGGCAAAGTCGTCAATCGTGTCCGCGACTTTGGACAAAGCACGATCGAGTCCTGGCAACGTGAAGCCGCTTTGGGGAGTCCCGAAGCGCAGTATGAACTGGCCAAAAGTCTCACCGAAGGCAACCCTGCATCAAGTGATAATCGTGCTGCCGTCAAGTGGCTCAGAAAAGCCGCAGACAAGGAACACGCCGCCAGCCAACATATGTTGGGTGTCCTGATTGCCCGAGCCCAAGGCGTCAGAGCCAACCCCGAACAGGCAGTTTCTCTTTTCAGAGCAGCTGCCATCATGGGAAATGCCGACGCACAGTACGACCTGGCTCGCGCCTTGACGTGGGGGTTTGGATGCGAAGTCAATTTAAAGGAAGCTTTGACCTGGTATCGTTTGGCCGGCGCCCAAGGCCACTTGGAAGCGCAGGTGGCAGTGGGCTTAGCCTACAGTCAGGGTTTGGGGTGCGAGACCGATTTGATTCAGGCGGCAAGTTGGCTACGCAAGGCCGCGTTAAACCATAGCGACAAAGCAGCGTTTGCTTTAGGCATGCTTTTCTTGCGTCCGGACAACCCTCAGGCCGATAACAAAGACGCCTATCGCTGGATCGGGGAAGCAGCGCGTGCGGGGCTTTCCGACGCCCAATACGAACTCTCGCTCTTTTTCTGGTCGGGGCGCGCCGTTGTTAAAAGCGCAACACAGGCCTTTGACTGGGCAATGCGCGCCGCTGCGCAAGACCATATCCGGGCGCTGCTCTTTTTGTCCAAACTTTTTGAAACGGGCGAAGGCTGTCAGAAAAACCGTTGCGGGGCGTATGCCGTGATTCTCAAAGCCCAAAGTTTGGCTGAGACGGATACCGATCTAGTCAGGGAATGCCAGCTGCGAGCGCGAGAGCTCACTGCACAAATCACCATGAGCGAGCTGCGTGCGGCGGAAATGATGCTGGCCGACAACCCGCAAACCAAGGATTTATTGGCCGGATTCGTTTCGGGCTCTCGCCGTTAAGGATGGGATTTGCGGACAAAAAGAAGCCGCTATATCACAACCTGAATCGGCTTCACAGAGGTGAGAACTTTCGGTTCTCAAAAGTACCCTGGAAAGTTTTTCAAGCATCTCTGGTGAAATACCAGTAGAAGATGAATCAGAAGATACATCAGAATTAGAAGCAGTATTTGAACCAGAAGAACTATTAGAATTATTAGAATTTTGTAAATTACTAAGCATATCCTTAACGTTATCCGGAATATTAGCATTATTAAGCAT
>CALKKK010000070.1 GCA_937995395.1 uncultured Sutterella sp.
TTCGCTAACAGTATCCGCGCAGGTTTTACTTTTAATGCCGGTAGCGGCAACGCCGATAGCAGCGGCAGTTTGACCGGCGTTGAAAACAGCATGGACTTTTGGGGTGTGGGCGCCTACGCAGGTTGGAGTTCGGGCAACTTCGGCCTCATCGCCGACGTGACCTACACGGATACCTCCAACGATGTCACGGGTAGCCTTGACTCCCGTCTGGGTATGGGATCGAGCCTAACGTCCGACATTGATGCTTCGGCCGTCTCCGCCGGTGTGCGTGCCGAATACAAGGTCGAAACTTCCGTGGTTGATCTCGTTGCACATGCGGGTGTGCGCTATATGCGTCTTCACACCAAAGGGTACGATGTCAATGTCGCAGGCGGCACGGTTCTTACAAGTGACAGCAGCAATCAAAACATTTGGACGTTCCCGATCGGTATCACGTTGAGTAAGGAAATTGAGGCGGAGCACAACTGGCACTTCAAGCCCGTTCTTGACTTCACCGTGATTCCTGCGGCGGGTGACGTCGATAGTCAAGCCGACGTGCGCTTTACCGGAATGCCGGTATCGAGCGGTTTCGAAACCCAGATGATGGATCGTTTCACGTGGCAGGGCGGCGCCGGTGTCGAGATCGGTACTGACAATATGACTTTCGGCGTGAACTACACGTTGCAGTCAAGTCGGAACTACACAGGCCACGGTCTGTTTGGCAGCTTCCGCTACGTGTTCTAGTTCTTGAGCTGAACTGAATCTCCTTGGTTTGAGCCTCTCCGGTTGTTTATGCCGGAGAGGTTCTGTCAGACTGGGCGGCAGCCAAAATATTTTTGAATGTATTCCTCGATCAAGGAGTGAGGTTGTAGGCCTTCGACTGCATTGGGAAAGGCGTCTGTGTCTTTCTGCTAGTGTAGATGGACATACATTCCATCGGCACACCTATAGAAACCGTCGTACCCAAACCGCTCGCGGCTGATTCGGCATCGTTGTTGGGTAAATGTTCGTAAGCTTGACCGAAGCGACACAGGGCATGGATTTAAGTCGTAGCTTCTCTACCGCGTTCTCTCAGTGACACATTTGCTTTTTGCAAAAGAGAGCGAACTCTTGCGATGCTATAAGCGTGTTTTGTTGCCAAATCGCGAATCGACAATCCGGTGAGATATTCGTTTGCGATGACTTCGGCCATTGCCGCATTTGTCGCTTCCGGAAATCGTTGGTTCGGGAAAGCAAGTGGCAACTGCACATCCTCAAACGGGAGGTCGGGCACTGAAGAGGGTATTTCCCCCCCGCCATATCCTTTATAGCATTTACCTTGAGGCGTGATATCTTCGTCGGCTTCGTTACCCCAGACCGTCCAGCCTGAACGAGGGTATCGCGCAAAAAGCTCAAGATAGGGGCCCGGAGAGCAGGACTCGATCACATCATATTGTTCGTCCGGTTTTCTGGAGTGTTCTCTTTTTCTGGTTTCGATCATGTTGACTTGGCTTCGACCGGCAGAAAGCGTGCGCATATGCCCCTTGACGCCAAAGAGCAGGATTTCCGTGACATTACGAAAATAAAATCCGAC
>CALKKK010000071.1 GCA_937995395.1 uncultured Sutterella sp.
AGATCGATGTAGAATCACTGGCGTTAGAAAGTGACGAAGAATAAAAATAATTCTTTTTAAAATCAATAACTTACGAGCATCTCAGTGACTTACCGTTTGGTCAGTAGGCCCTGTTTTTTGCCTCGATTCGAAAGGGCTTTGGCATGCATTTTTGCGAGCGAAATCGGTAAAATCGACGACGATTCGATCTATCGGTTCCGTATGGGGAATGGTTGTGCCAAAACTTCAGTCTTCTTATTCGTGCTCTTTGTTGTTGGCCATGGATTTGCTCGGCGGCAAATGGAAATTGCGCATTCTGTGGCATATTCTCGAAGGCGCCACCCGCTTTTCGTCCTTAAAACGCGCCATGCCCGACATTTCCGAAAAAATGCTCTCCACCCAACTCAACGACCTGGAGGCCGACGGTATTTTGTCGCGAACGATCGTTTCTGCCAAACCGCTACATATCGAATATGCCTTGGCTCCCGACCAGGAAGAGCTCTGCCAAGCTTTGGCCGATTTGTGTCAGTTCTCCAAAAACTACGCCGGCAAAAACAACATCGCCATTCTCGACGGCTCGTGCTGTACTCGCAAACCATCCCAACCACTGTACGAACCCTGCTCAGAATCTTCTGAGTAAGGCTCATTTTTGCGTTGACACGAACGCCCTAGGTATTTCCCTATGGGGTTTCGGATATCTTTCACTGAAAAAATTCGTCTCGTATTTTCGTCTTTTCTTGCAAACCCGCGCCGTTACTCGCTCGGCTTAAAATCTGTTTTTGACTTTGATCTTCGTCTCTTTGACAAAACACCTGTCTCATTCGACTTAGCCCCTTTGCACTAAGTTGAAATGCCTAAGATTTTGAAGATAATTGACGACAGTCCCTTCATTTCGGGGGACTGACCAGAAAAAAACGGCATGAGACCGTGAAGTCGCCGCTCCCCAAAGCGTATGAAAACGTTTGTCGGCGATGTTCGAAACTCAATGCCAAAAGGAGAGATAAAAAAGGCGAGAGATCCAAGACGCAGCCTCTGTGTCCGTCTCCCGCCGAACCTTGTTGGGTGCCGCCGGTGCGACCGGTACGGCTCTTGCAACCGGTTTGGGGTGGACTGCTGCCGATGCAGCCCTGGCTCAGAAGGTCGAAGACCTCAAAAAAGAAGGTTGGGAAGCGCATCCCTGTGCATGTATGATGTGCGGCGGTTACTGCGGTTTGCTGGCCATGCACAAAAAAGGCGAACCCGTGAGCCAAGAAACGGTTCGCATCATGCCCAATCCCACTCATCCGCAGCGCGGTTGTTGCGCGCGCGGGGCCTCTGCCATGTGGGTGTGGAATTCCCCGATGCGCTTGAAGAAACCCTTAAAGCGTGTCGGTGCCAAGGGCGAAGGCAAATTCGAAGAAATTTCCTGGGATCAGGCCTTAGACGAAATTGCCGCCAAAGTGAAAGCCATCGTTGAAACTGACGGCGAACGCGCCGTCTCGATGACGAGTCACAACTACACCAATTTCCAGAAATGGTTCGGTTGCGCTTTGGGCACGCCCAACGTCATCAGTCATTCTTCGACTTGCAACTCCGCTTCCGTTGCCGGCCGCCGCATGGTGTTCGGCAAGGGGTTTGACGGTGCCGGCAAGGTCGAACCCGACTACGCCCGCTGCAAATTCCTGCTTTGCGTGGGTCGGACCTTAAACTGCGCCATGGGCGTTTCCGCCGTGGTTGCACGCGCCAAGATGGACGGCTCCAAGGTCGTGTTTGTCGATCCGCGCATGCCCGAAGGCGCACTGACCGGGTCCGAATGGATCGGCATTCGTCCGGGTACCGATTCGGCATTCCTTTTGAGCTTGATTCATGTCGGTATCGCCGAAAAGATCGTCGCTTTCGAATTTTTAGCTAAGCACACCAATGCCCCCTACTTGATCGAAAAGGGCACGCATCGTCCGATTTTGGCCAAGGAAATCGTCTCCGGCGCCGCCGACGGCGCTTACGTTACGATGGACAAGGCCACGGGCAAGTTTGCCGTCATGGCCGTCAAGAAAAACGACAAGGGTGCCATCACGGGCTTTGACGAACCCGAAGGGCTCGACGCAGACCTTATGTACGAAGGCTCCGTTCAGACGATTGAAGGCACGACGATTGAGGTGCAGACCGTGTTTGCCGCCTTTAAGACCGTGGCCGATCAATACACTCCTCAAGAAGCAGCCAAAATCACCGGTATCGAAGCCACCACGATCGTGCGCACGGCACGCGACTTCTTCACCAAGGGCGGCGTGGCCGACGACGGCTGGTACGCTTCGCGCAACGGCAACGATACGCGCGACTTTGCTCTGCTGTCGCTGATGAACGTTTTTGCCGGCAACTTGGATAAGGAAGGCGGCTTTGTGGTCACGCAAGGCGGCGGTTTCCGTGCTCCGGGCGTATCTCTTTCCAACGGCAAGGGCAAGGGCCCGGCCAGTCAGACGTGGGAATCCAACGGCGAAAAGAAGGCTTTGGACAAAGTTTACTACCCCGAAGGCTCGGGCACGTACTCTGCCATTTTCGAAGCCATCGAAACGGGCAAGCCCTATCCGATTCGCGCAGCCTTTATCACGGGTTCCACGATGTTTCATCGCGAAGCCAACTCCGCTCGCATGGAAAAAGCCTTCAAGGCTTTGGAATTGATGGTCGTGCAAGACATCTTCCCGCACGAAGTGTGCGACTGGGCCGACTATGTTCTGCCCTCCACCTACTTCCTGGAATGGCACGAATACGGCGGCGTGAAGTGGGCATTAAACGGTAACGTTCAAATTAACGACGCCGGCATTGAGCCGCCCGCCGGTTGCGAAGCTCGCGAAGAAATTTGGCAGTTCTGCGAAATTTTGCGTCGCGCCTTCCCCGATCGTGCCAAGGATCGCTTGGGTTACGACAAGGAACTCAAGACCCGCAAGGAATTCCGTGCGTGGTACGACGGCATGATGGACAAGGCTTGGAAAAAATTTATCGACGGCAAGAATGCCGCCAAGCCGGGTGAAGGCGATCGCATTGCGGCTGATGTGGCCAAACAAGGCTGGGCACAGACTGCCGTCAAGAAGTTTGGCGTTTATCCGTACCAAAAACCCTTCGGCACGGTGACGGGCAAACCCGAACTCATCTCCTTTATGTTTGAAACCAAGTACGGCAAGAAGGGTGCTTCCGGTTTGCCCAACTGGGTTCAGGCGCCGGGCTACACGCAACCCAAGGCTTTGAGCGACGAGTTCTATCTCGTCAGCGGCAAAGACAGCGCTTCGAGCTCGGGCACCTGCATCTTCACGTGGCCGCAAAAATTCTTGGGCGACAGAACCGTGTGGATGAATCCGATCGACGCCGAGCGTCTGGGCATCAAAGCAGGCGACACCGTTGAATTGACCGGTATCGATACCGGTGTGAAGGGTCGCGCTCAAGTCACGGTTACCAACCGCGTGACCGTAGGCTCTCTTTTTGCGCACGGCTTCTCGGGCGGCGTTCGTACCAAGAACTTGATTTCCAAAGAATTCGAATGGGTCAAGGAAGGTATCAACAGCCACTGGTTCTGCACCGGCTATCGCGAACCCGTCGTCGGCTCGCTTTCCAACAACAGCTCGGTGCGTGTCAAGCGCGTATAAAGGGAGATGTCACTTATGAGTTCGACTCAAAAGAAATTGGTGCATCTTCTCGATGCCACACAATGCGTCGGGTGCTCGGCCTGTATGGTCGCTTGCGCTCAGACCAACTATCCGGACATGCTCAACGACGCCAACACGGGTTGGAAGGCCCTGCCTTCGAACATCCGCAAGGTGACACTTGAGCTTGCTCGCAAACCCGTTCAGATTTTGGTTCAGTGTCAGCAGTGCGACGACGCACCCTGTATTACGGTGTGCCCGTTCGGCGCCAACTTCCACGATCCCAAGACGGGTCAGGTCAAAACCGATCCCAATCGTTGTATCGGTTGCGGTTACTGCGTCACGGCTTGCCCGTACGATGCACGTTGGTTACACCCCAAGACCGGGTTGCCGGTCAAGTGCATGGGCGAAGGTTGCGAAAAATTGCTGGCTGCCGGCCAAGAACCTGCTTGCGTGGCGGCTTGCCCGGTGTCGGCTCGCGCCTTCGGCGACATCCATGATGCCGCCTCCGAAATCTCTCAGCGGGCCGCTCGTTGTCGTACCGAGCGTCTGCTGCCGCAAAAGGGTACGAAACCCAACTTTATCGTGGTGAGTGCAAAATGACAGCAGAATTCTTAACCGCTCAAGCAGCCACAAGCCACTGGGCTTGGACCATTGCGCTGTTCCTTTGGTTTGTCGGTTTAGCCGGCATGTCGCTCTTTTTGAACGTTTGGCTCAAATCCAAGCGCGTTTTCTACATCGCCACGGGCGCTGCTTTAATCGGTACGCTTTTGGTGCTGTCGCACTTGGGCCGTTTGTTGAATCTTCCCGTGGCCGCATTCAATGCGCTCATGAACTGGAGCTTTAACTTCTCAAGCTGGATGTTCATCGGTATCTGCATCCTGGCGGTGCTTTGCATCGTGACGGTGTTGCAGTCGATCGCTTTGTGGCAAGGCACGAAAAAAGGCAAAGACTGCCCCTGGGCAACGTCGGGCTACATGGCCGTGTTCGATGCCGTTTTGGGTGTTGCCGCAACGGCCTATTCCGGCTTTTTGCTCACGCAAGCCGTGGGTGTGCCCCTGTGGACGACGGCCGTACTGCCGATTTTGTGGATCTTCTCCGGCTTGGCTTGCGCCGTCGGTTTGGCCGAAATTTTGGTGAGTCTCGATAAG
>CALKKK010000072.1 GCA_937995395.1 uncultured Sutterella sp.
CTGTTTAGGGTTAGAACTGGGGTTCAAATCACGTAAAAATTGTTGGCCTTTTTCGAGTTCGAATGCTTGATTATCTCGTTTTTTCAATATTGATAACAATACCAACGAAGGGATGAAAAGGTACAACGACTATTTTTCACCCCCTTTTCCGTTCGGCAAAGCGTCTTTCGAGTCCCCCTCTTTTTCTCTCTAATTTCAAAGCACGCCAGTCAACGGGCAATGTTGTTATTCTTTTCTTACCTTTTTCTCAATTTACATAACTTCACCCATTGCGAGTGTCTCCACTAAACGGTCGCTTGCAGAATTTCACACCGATTTCACGCTGATTTTCGCCCTTACTTCTCGGAGGTAGGCATAATTACATGATGAGAAAGATCGTCCTTTGTAGGAAAAACTCGCCGTGTTTCAATTTCAACTGATGACGCCCATCGTTTGGCTCACCCGATTGCTCGTAGGGGCCTATCCCCAATGGGAAGGGTGCGTACCGGCCAAACGTCAGCGTATTTACTTTGCCAATCACACCAGCCACTTGGATACCATCGTTATTTGGACGTCATTGCCCTCGGTGTTGCGTAAGCTCACCCGACCGGTCGCCGCCAAAGACTATTGGGATCACGGTCTCTTTCGCAAGCGCCTTGCCATGAAAGAACTCAATGTGGTGTTGATTGACCGCAGAGGGGCGGATCATGCTGATCCGTTGGGGCCGTTAAAAGAAGCGCTCAGAAACGGCGACTCTTTGATCATTTTCCCGGAAGGCACCCGTCGTCCGCAGCCGTTGCCGAGCGAATTCAAAAGCGGCCTGTGGCGCTTGATGCGCGAGTTCCCCGATGTGGAATTGATTCCGGTCTATATTGAAAACCTGCATCGTGCGATGCCCAAGGGCGTCTATATCCCCGTGCCGACCATTTGCTCGGTGCGCTTTGGCGCTCCCTTGCCGCACGATCCGACAGACACCAAGGATGACTTCCTGACGCGTGCGCGCCAGGCTGTGGTCGACTTGGCACACGTCAACTAAAAGGAGGCTGGACTACTATGATGCGACTCGGTATCAGCCTTCAGGAAGGCTACCTCATTATTCTTGCCGCCCTGATCTTCTTGGAAGGCATGGGAACGATTTACGGTCTCTGGGCGCAAGGTCGTGCAACAAGCCCCGAACAAAGCAGACGCTTGGCCGTTGCCAACTCGCGCGTGCGCATGGGTTGGTGGTTGATCGTCGTCTTTACCATCGCTTGGTGGTGGGGTCAGGCAAGTCTGGTCGTTGTTTTTGCGATCTTCAGTTTCTTCCTTTTGCGTGAATTCATTGCGCTTACGCCGATTAAACATACCGACCACTGGGTTTTGGTGATTGCGTTTTATATCGCGATTCCCGTTCAGTATGCCTTGGTGTACTTCAATCTGACGCAGATCTTTACGCTTTTCATCCCGATTTATCTGTTCCTGATTCTGCCGGTCATTGCGGCCATGAGTCACGACACGGACCGCTATTTGGAACGCGTTGCCAAGGTGCAATGGGGGTTGATGATTTGTGTGTTCTGTGTGAGCCACGCGCCTGCCATCGCCACGCTTGATTTCGGAAGTCACAAAACTTCGGGCGAATTGATGCTGCGGTTCTTCCTCATCATTACGTTCTTGGCCGATTTGTTCTCGGTCTTGATGAGTTCGCTTTTGGGCGGCAAGGCCGTTGCCATGAATAGCAACAAGTCTGTCAAAGGCATCGCCGCAGGCTCCACCATGGCCGTTGTGGCCGGTGTGGCACTCTACTGGCTGACACCGTTTTCGATTCTGCAAACGGCTTTGTATGCGTTGGCCATTGTCGTCTCGTGCCTGTTGGGCGACATGGTGATTACGTCGGTCAAACGCAGTCTCGGCTCTCGCAGCTGGGAAGGCGAACTTTATATCGGCCGCGGCATTCTCGAGCGCTTTGCGCCGTTGACATTTGCCGCTCCGGTGTTTTATCACTTGACGGTGCTCTTCCAAATGCTGCACATTCCCTAAATCGAACGCAACCTGATTACAATACGGAAGAAATTTCTTGTAGGCCGCCTCAAAAAAGCGGCCTACAATTTTTGAGCCTTTTAGTCATTGAATTGAGTCCAAACCATGCCTTCGAACCAATATGAAACGTTTCTACGCCACGTGTATGAAAACGGCGTGACCAAGACCGACCGCACCGGCGTGGGGACGCGCTCTTGTTTCGGATATCAGATGCGCTTTAACTTGAACGAAGGCTTTCCGCTGGTTACGACCAAGAAGCTTCATCTTCGTTCGATCATTCACGAACTTTTATGGTTTTTATCGGGCAGCTCCAACATCGGTTACCTGCACGACAACCGCGTGACGATTTGGGACGAATGGGCCGATGAAAACGGCGACTTGGGTCCGATTTACGGCGTGCAGTGGAGAAGCTGGCCCACGCCCGAGGGTGAACACATCGATCAGATTTCCAACTTGATCGAGATGATTCGCAAAACGCCCGACAGCCGTCGCTTGTTGGTGTGCGCTTGGAACGTGGGTGAAATCGACAAGATGGCTTTGCCGCCTTGCCATTGCCTGTTTCAGTTTTATGTGGCCGAAGGCAAACTGTCTTGCCAGCTCTACCAGCGCTCGTGCGACATTTTCTTGGGCGTACCGTTTAACATCGCAAGCTATGCGTTACTCACGCACATGGTGGCGCAGCAAACCGGTTTGGGTGTGGGTGACTTCGTTTGGACCGGGGGCGACTGCCACATCTATAACAACCATTTCGAGCAGGTCGAAGAGCAGCTTTCGCGCGAGCCGCGTGCTTATCCGAAGCTTGTGATTCACCGCAAGCCCGAATCGATCTTCGACTACAAGTTCGAATACTTCGAAATCGTCGACTACGATCCGTGGCCCACGATCAAAGCTCCGATTGCCGTATAACCTTTTTTCAACCTTTTGACACAAACGCTATGACCACTCGCCTTGAACTCATTGTTGCGCATGCCAAAAACGGCGTTATCGGCAAAGACGGCACGATGCCTTGGCATCTCTCGGAAGATCTCAAGCACTTTAAAGCCGTGACCATGGGCTGCCCCGTCATCATGGGGCGCAAAACCCATGAGTCGATCGGCCGTCCCCTGCCCGGTCGTCGCAATATCGTCATTACGCGCAATCCCGACTTCGTTGCCGACAAGTGCGATGTGGTGACCAGTCTTGAAGACGCCGTAGCACTTTTGGGCGACGCACCCAAAGCCTTTGTGATCGGCGGCGCTCAAATCTACAAAAAAGCAATCGATCTGTGCCAATCGGCTTGGGTGACCGAAATCGACATGGAAGTCGAGGGCGATGCGTTTTTCCCGGTGCTTGATGCCAATACGTGGGAGCGCCACGAATTGCGCACGATTGAAGCCACGGAAACGACGCCCAAACTCGTTTTCTGCCGCTTTGATCGCAAGGCGTAAGCGTCCGTCGTTTTCCCCATGACCGAGCTCTTTGCCCTTTATCTTGCAACAAGCGCCGCCAATATTTTGGCGCCGGGCTTGGGTGTGGTCATTGTCGTAACGATGAGCCTACAGTATGGCCTTCGCAAAGCGGCGTGGGCTTGTTTAGCAACGGCTTTGGGCATTGCCCTTCTTTTTATGGTGGCGGTCTCGGGGATCGGTGTCATTATCACCACAAGTCCCGCACTCTTTGCCGCGATTAAACTTGCCGGTGCCTTCTTTTTGCTCTACTTGGGCATCAAGAAATTTGTGGTCAAACCCAAAGCCGGCACGGGGCTTGTGGACGCCGATCAACCGGAAAACGAAACCGACTGGGGCGTGTTTACCAAGTGCGTGGTGATTGCCGTTGCCAATCCCCAACCGATTGTCTTTGCTCTTTCGGTTTTGCCGCAATTTATCGACCCGAACGTGGCTTACATTCCGCAGGTGAGCCTCATGATCGTGAGCTACGCGGTCATGGTGTTTGTCTTTTTGATGGGGTACGCGACGCTTGCTGCCAAGGCCAGAGAATTTTTAAACGGACCTCGCGGCGTCAAACTGGTACATCGCGCCAGCGGCACCGTCTTTATTGCCATTGCGCTTTACGTACTCTATCGGGCCCTTGTTTAGCTCATTGATCAATACTAATAAATGTTAATATTTTCTAATGCATTATTTGGCCGATATTAACATTCGAATGTCGATAAAACTGCTTCGACACCCGAGCTTAATCCCATCAAACGAGAGGGGCCATCAGATACACAGCTTGGCCAGATATTCATTTCTATGGGCAATAACCAGGCACTTTCACGCAAATCTACGGAGCATCTTTCTCGCATACAGAGGACAAAACAAATCTAATAAATGTTAATATTTACTAATTCTTCTTTTGGCGTTTATTAACATTATGGCGGCTCTATGTACGAAAACACAAGAACGGAATGGAAACGGGAGTTTGTTCCCGAACTAAAGAAAACCTTCACGGCATTTGCCAATACTGACGGCGGAACCGTGCTCATCGGCGTTGACAACTCAGGAAAACTGATCGGTCTGTCCGATCCCGATGATGTTCTCCAAAAAGTCGTCAACACGATCAGAGACAACATCCGACCTGAACTGGCTCAGTATTTCTATGCCGACATCGAAGTCATTGAAGGTAAAGCAATTGTCAAAGTAGAAATCCAAAAAGGATCTCACCGCCCTTATTACATTTTAGGCAAGGGGATCCGACCTGAAGGTGTGTTTGTGCGAAAAGGATCCGAAAGTGTAAGCGCATCTAGCAATGAAATTCTAGAACTGATCAAAACGGCATCAGGTCACGATTATGAAAAAAACACTTCTTCCGAACAAGAGCTTTCTTTCCATCAAGCGGAAGCTACGTTCAGTTCATTCGGTAAAAATTTAACCGAGGTCGAATGCAAAACTCTAGGTCTAGTGAATGACCATGGCGTCTACACCAACTTGGGATTGCTCATTTCCGACCAATGCCCATTTAGCCTAAAGGTAGCCGCATTTCAAAAGAATCCCCAAACAGGTACAGATACTTTCTCCAGTCGAGAAGAATTTACTGGTTCTCTTCTGGCCCAAATAGAGCAGTTTGAAGATTGGTTTGATCGCATAAATACACGCAAGTCTGTCATTATCGGATTTAAGCGACATGATTTTCGAAGCTATCATCCCGAATCTTTCCGAGAAGCAGTTGTTAACGCCCTAGTTCACAGAGACTATGCATTTACCGGTTCCACGATTGTGAACATCTACAACTCACAAGCAGAAGTCATTTCCATCGGAGGTCTTGTAGAAGGATTAAATAGTGACGACATTCAGTTGGGAATTTCCCGTCCAAGAAACATTGGGCTCGCTACCATCTTCAATAAACTACACCTGACCGAAGGATGGGGATATGGAATCAGAAGTATCAATGCGGCTTATGCGGATAACACCAGAAAGCCTCAGTTTTTGCAATCAACGCATGGGTTCAAAGTCGTTTTACCATGCTTAGACGAGCCGAAACATCCTAATAATTCCGATACCCCAATCAAGCTCGGAATGACTCTCGAAATCACGAAGGTCCTTGAGTTGCTCGGGCAAAAAGAACGCATCAACCGCCACGATGTCGAAACACTTCTAGGATGCTCGCAGGCTAAAGCGATTGGCCTTTTGAGAAAACTCGTTGAAGAAGGAAAAATCATCAAGGTTCGAGACGGCAGAAGGTTCTTTTACTACCTCGCATAATC
>CALKKK010000073.1 GCA_937995395.1 uncultured Sutterella sp.
TGCCAAGACGACGGAAGACGCCGACTTCTTGAAAAAGGAACTCGATCCCAAGGAAGTCACAGCGATCTTTAACGATCCCGACAGCGTGTCTTCTCGCTTGGTCAGAAAGATCGGTCGCATCTATATGCCGGCGGAGGCCGCCGGCGAATTCGAAGATCATGGCGATCATGAACAACACAAGAAACACGCGCAAGCCGAAAAAGAAGAGGCTGTCGCTCAACCCGCGCATTAAGGCGCAAAGAGAGGGCTAAGGGTATGGAAATTTCCGCTGCCGTTTTGTGGCTCGTTGCCGGTTTGGTTTTGGCCGGTGCCGAAATCTTTGTCGGAACGTTTTACTTTTTGGTCATGGGCGTAGCCTGTTTGGGTGCCGCTCTTGTCGCGTGGTTTCATCTGTCGCTGGCATGGCAATTGTCGGTATTTGCCGTTTTGATTTTGGTCGGGGGCGTTGCTGTGCGCTATTTGCGCGAACCTAGATCGGCCAAGGAAGCCGATCAACTGCAAAACCCCGACGTGGGGCAGCGCGTGAAGGTCGACGGTTGGAATACGGATGCGACGGCGCTCGTGACTTATCGCGGTGCACAGTGGACGGCCGTGGCAGCAGAAGGTACCAATTGTGTCCCGGGGCTTTTTGAAATCGTCAAAGTCGAAGGTGCGCGCCTGGTGGTAAAAAATGTGCCGTAGTCGGTTTGCGGCGAAGAGTAAAGGTTTTCTTTTAGGAACAAAAAATGATTGTGACCAACTTTTTGATTTTCTCGGTCGTCTTGGTGGCTTTGGCCGTGGTGTTCGTTTCGCAATGCGTCAAAGTCGTGCCGCAGCAGACCGCTTGGGTGGTGGAACGTTTGGGAAAATTCCATTCGGTCTTAAATCCCGGGTTAAACGTCATCATTCCTTTTATCGATCGCGTGGCTTATAAACACAGCCTCAAGGAAGTGCCCTTGGATACTCCGAGTCAAGTGTGTATCACCAAGGATAATACGCAGTTGACAGTGGACGGTGTGCTCTTTTTCCAAGTGACCGATCCGCGTCGCGCCAGTTACGGCACGAGCAACTACATCATCGCCATCACGCAACTGGCACAAACGACGTTGCGTAGCGTTGTGGGGCGTATGGAATTGGACAAGACCTTCGAAGAACGCGATTTGATCAACAAGAGTGTGGTTTCTGCCATCGATGAAGCGGCTCTCAATTGGGGTGTGAAAGTCTTGCGCTATGAAATCAAGGATTTGACGCCGCCCGCCGTCATTTTGCAGGCCATGCAGCAGCAAATCACCGCCGAGCGCGAAAAGCGCGCCGTGGTGGCAGCTTCCGAAGGTAAGAAGCTCGAACAAATCAACTTGGCCACCGGTGCCCGTGAAGCCGCCATTGCTCAGTCCGAAGGCGAAAAACAAGCCGAAATCAACAAGGCCCAGGGGCAGGCGGCCGCTACCATTGCCATTGCAACGGCTACCGCCGAAGCGCTTCGCATGGTGGCCGACGCGACGAACGCTCCGGGCGGCATGAACGCCGTCAATTTGCAGGTGGCCGAAAAGTATGTCGAAGCCTTTAAGCAAATGGCCAAGGAAGGCAATACGCTGGTGGTGCCCGCCAACTTGGGCGACTTGAGTACCCTGGTGTCTTCCGCTATGACGATTGTCAAGGCCAACGGCAATAATGTTTTGCCTAAGCCCTAATCCTTTGAGTACTACGAACGTTTCAGAAAAAAGTGAGCAATGGCTAAGCGCAAATCTTTGCCCAAGCGACGAAAAATGAAAATGACGGATACCGTCACGATTTGGGAACTCTTATATCAAGAACTGACCGAAGCGATGGAAAAATCAATCGCGATTCGTTCGCGTTTGTATCAAGCCGAAATTCTTTCACCGACTACTGTTGCTACAGTCGAAGAGGAAGTCGATGCGCAATGGAAGCTGGTGTTAAAAGAAACCGTTCTTCGAACCGCTGCGGTTTTCGTCGGCGCGCGAACTTCTTTTGTCGACTATGCCGGTTGGGATGTTGGAGCATTAGCTCAATCTTTGAGAAAAGTGTTTGCTTTCGATATCCTCGCTTTACCGGACAAGGCCAGACAAGAGGCACAAGCCGATTCCGGCGCAATTCTGTTTGCTATTTCGAAGTTCTTTACCGAAGGTTTCAAAGTGATTTCTGAAACCGAACAAGGCGGCGTGGTTCAACTCTGTGATGACTCGGTGATAGAGTACGTTATTCGGTGGACGGAACTGTTGCTCGATAAAAAGATGACGGAAGAAGAGAAAAAAGAAATACTTGCTTGGGCGCTAGATACGGAGTGATAAATCAATGACAAAAAATAAATCTTTACCCGCAAGTCAACGTATCGACTTGAGTAATCCCGAACACGTCTACGGGTTCTTGTTCTACGGTCTTGAAAACGTGTGCGACACGATGGCAGCAGGCTTGGACAAGGTCGTGGCCGAAGTGGCGGACATGTCCGAAAGTCAACAAAACGTCTATGTGCAGAAGGCCTACGACAAGTGTTTTGAAAAGTGCTACGCCTACTTGCATACGCTGTGCGAAGTTTTTTCGGGAAATGCTCCCGAAGTGGCAATCTATAAGGATTGGGACGCCGCAGCTTTGGGCCGCACGCTGAGAAAGGAATTTGCCTTTCAGCTGATGATGTTGCCGGAAGAAGAGCGCGAAGAGTTCGACACCGACGAGTCGATCGTCACATTTGCGTTGAATCTTTTCATGCAAAAAGGGCAACAGTTGGTTTTGCGTCCCGACAACAATCCCGACGAGGCCGAAGCGCAAGCCAAAGAGTTGCATGAGTTCCTGATTCATTGGACGGAACTTTTAATGCAAAAACCTTTCCCCGAAGAGCTCAAAAAAAGTGTGAGCATCGAAAAAACGCGATAATTTCCTATGACAACGCAATCTATGACCGATGCTCGTGTCGTGCACGAGCTCTTTGATTTGGCCGCGCAAGAGGTGCTCTATCGCTTGATTGCGGTCTCGATGGGCAAAATGAAAAGCGATCGCGCACGCGATATGGACGATGCTTTGGCCAAACATCTGGCGCGCGCCCTGATGGGCGAAAATCCGGAATTTGCACCCGCACCGGGCTTTAGCGGTTTGCCGTGTGCCAAGGCTTTGCAAGCGCTCGAACCGGAGATGTACGCCGATCTGTGGAAAGCCGAGGCCGACCAAAATCCGGACAATCCGCGCATTTTGATGGTGCGTTGCACCACCGTCTTTTATCGTGCTGTTTATAACGCCATTCGCGAAGCTGCGTACCGGGAAGGCGTGACGCAAGAGTCGATCAAAGCCTCCATTGGCAAAGTGGTCGATCGCTGGGCGCTGGCGGCAACACCCGTGGCTGCCGCGCAAGCCTAAAACAAAGAAAACGAGGAGAAAAAAAGATGTCGCGTTGCTCTTCCTGCGGCCCGTCTCGCGGCTGTTGCGATTTTTCGAGTAAAGCCGAACGCCTGCCCAGCTTGGCGGCTATCGACGTCGTCGAAGGCTTGTTGGCGCAAGCCCTTCGCAATACGGCGCGTCGCCGCGCGCAAATGCGAAACGGCGAATTGACGCAAGAGGATTTGGACGCTGCAGACGACAAGGTCGTGGCTTGGTTTGCGACCACTTTTTCGGGCGGCAATCCTTACTATCGTTCCGAAGAAGCTTGGAATCCGGAAGGCTTGGCCGAATACCTGCGCGAAATGCTCCAAGGCCCCATTGTCGAAAAGAAAGGCAAGATGCCCGTTTATGACAAAGACGTCATTGCGGCGGCAGCCGAAATTTTCCTGGTCGACATCTACGGTTTGATCGACAGTGTACCGGCGTGGGCAGACAGTATCGAGACCAGTGAAGCAGGACGCCGCTTGGTGAACTTGTGGGCGCAACTTCTGACCGGTGCCCCGGTTGAAAGTGCATTGGGCTAAGGAAAAGCTCATGGCCTTATTTGACACTTCCACCTTAAAGCCAGGCGTCACGCCCAAGGAAGTCTTTTCTTGGGCCTTGTTCGATGCCGCCAATTCCGGTTACAGCACCGTGGTGATGACGGCGGTTTTTAACGCCTTTTTTGTAGCAACGGTTTGTTCGGACGCGCCCTGGGCGACGTTTTTGTGGAGTTGTGCAGTAGCGCTTGGCAACGCCTTATCTATGGTTCTGATGCCCGCGGTGGGGCGCATTGCCGACTTGACTGCCACCAAAAAGAAGTGGCTTGTGGTGGCAACCTTGGTGTGTGTGGCGGCAACCGCATTGTTGGCCTATTCGGGACCGGGCACCTACGTTTTGTCGGTGTCGATGATCGTGGTGAGCTTGATCGGCTACAACGTGGGCGAATCTTTAAATTCTGCCTTTTTGCCCGAAATCGCCAAACCCGAAGCCATCGGCAAGATTTCCGGTTGGGGTTGGTCTTTGGGCTATATCGGCGGGCTTGTGACTTTGGCGCTGTGTCTGGCGGCTGTTCTCATCGGCCAAAATCAAGGTGTGGAGATGACAACGCTTGTGGGCGCAAGTTGTCTGATTACCGCCGCGGTCTTTATCGTCGTGGCTTTCCCCGTGTTCATTTGGCTCAAAGAACGTTCGGTTGCGCAAGTCGCGCATATGCCTTTTGTGCAGGCGTTTAAAGAAGCCGGGGGTGAGCTTCGTCAAACCTTGACGCTGTTAAAGCCTTATCGCGATTTCCGTTATTTGGTCGTGTGCGGCTTTTTGTATCAGTGCGGCATTGCGACCGTGATTGCCTTGGCGGCGATTTACGCTTCTTCCGTTATGGGCTTTGGAATGACCGAAACGCTTGTGATGGTGCTTTTAGTCAACATCACTGCCGCTGTCGGCGCCTTTGCCTTCGGCTATATCCAAGACCGTTTGGGACACAAGTTGGCTTTGGCATTAACGCTTTGCGTCTGGATTTTGATGGTGGCTACGGCTGCTTTTGCCGAAGAAGTGTGGATTTTCTGGATCAGCGCCAATTTGGCAGGGCTTGCCATGGGCTCGAGCCAGTCGGCAGGGCGCGCCATGGTGGGCGTCTTTGCCCCCAAGGAGCGTTTGGCACAGTTTTACGGCTTCTGGAACATGGCCTTGTGGTTTTCCGCTATTGTCGGTCCCATGACCTACGGGGCGGTGACGTGGATCACTTCCAACAACCATCGCCTGGCAATTGTTTTCACCGGTTTTTTCTTCGTGTTGGGCTTAATCGTCTTGGCGTTTATCAATGTCAAACGCGGAGAAGATGTCGCTCGTCGGGAAAGTCGCGAGGAACAACATTCGGATAGCGTTAACGATAACGCGAGTGCATAGCTTGGCAAAAGGATATGCATTTCGTGAGACAATAACCTATTGGCAATTTGGATTTTTTGAGATAAAACGATCATGCAAAATTTCACCTACTACAACCCGACCAAGTTGATCTTCGGTCAGGGAACGGAAACGCAAATCGGCGCCGAAATGGCGCAGTGGGCAACGGACGCGAAAAAGCTTTTGGTGGTCTACGGCGGGGGTTCTGCCGTGCGCTCCGGGCTTTTGGATCGTGTGACCGCCTCTTGTGAAGCTGCGGGGCTGACGGTCGTGACCAAGGGTGGCGTTCAGCCCAATCCCACAGTGGAATTTGTGCGTGAATGCATTGACGTTGCACGTTCTGAGGGTGTGGATGCTCTCTTGGCCGTGGGCGGCGGCAGCGTGATCGATACCGTTAAGGCGGCAGCTATGGGTGTGCCTTATGAAGGCGACGTTTGGGACTTTTACTGTGGTAAGGCCCAACCTCAATCGGCTTTGCCCGTCGGCTGCGTGTTGACGATTCCGGCGGCCGGGTCCGAACAGTCCATCCGTACCGTCATTACCAACGGTACGGTCAAGGCCGGCGCCGGCACCAATGTGATTCGTCCCAAGGTTTCGGTGATCAACCCCGAGCTTTTCTACACCTTGCCGCAAAAGCAGGTTTCTGCCGGCGTCATCGACATGATGAGCCACATCATGGAGCGCTACTTTACCAATACGGAAGGCGTGGACTTCACGAGCGGACAAGCCGAAGCGGCACTGCGCTCGATTATGCGCAATGCCGTCAAATTGATGGACAACCAGCAGGATTACGATGCTTGGGCGCAGATCGGTTTGGCGGGCAGTTTTGCCCACAACGGTTACTACGGCTTGGGTTTTGAAGAAGACTGGGCATGCCACGGTATGGAACACGCTTTGTCGGGTTGGGATCCGTCGATTACGCACGGTGACGGTTTGGCCGCTATTACCCCGTCTTGGATGAGCTATGTATGGGCGGCAAATCCCGCACGCTTTGATCGATTTGCCAAGGAAGTTTTTGCGGTGGATACGACCGTGGGTGACACCGAAAGCCATGTGCAGATGGCTGTGGCCAAGCTCAAGGCCTTCCTGATGCTGATGAACTTGCCCACACAAATGTCGCACTTGACCGATAAGGAAATTCCGATCAAGGAAATTGCGGCGGCTGCCACCAAAAACGGCCCCTTGGGCCACTTCCGTCCCTTGGAAGAAAAGGATGTGGAAGCCATTTTGCGCAGCGCCCTGTAATTCTTGAAAAGTACAACAATGACCGATTTAGAGAAAACGGACAATTTCCCTGCGTATTCGCTAGATACGGCAGCGCACTTCAATCGCCTGTCGCTTCGAAAGGGTGTTTCGCTTTTGGGCGTGAGCCGCAATCCGCTCGATTTGGATGTTTTCTTTTTAACGGTCAGTTATTTCATCACCAAGGGTGCAACCGAATGCACCTTGGCACGCGACGAATTCTATGTGCGGCTTGAGGACTTCTTAAAGCGTTGGGCCGATTGGCTCAAGACAACGCCCGAAGAAGTCACCGAAGCCATGCGTGCCTGCGGGTGCGTGGCGATTTACGAAGAAACCGCCAAAGTCGCAATTGCAATTGCCCCCGATGTCGAGGGGCCCGAAAGGGTTGCTCAGCAGTGGCTTGCGCTAGATACGGAGCGCGTCAAACGACGCGCCCGTTTGCGCGCACAATTGCAAGAGCGCAATCGTACGATCAACGCCCCCAAACTCCCGCAGCCCGATCCGGAACTCGATCCCAAGGTGATGGATGAAGCCATTCGCATGGCGCACGTTGCCAAGGACAAAGGCGAGGTGCCCGTGGGCGCCGTCATTGTGGTTGACGGCAATATTGTGGCTACGGCCGGTAATGAAACGATTACGCGCCACGATCCGACGGCACACGCCGAAATTTTGGCCATTCGCAAAGCGGCGGCCGCTTTGGGTAATGAACGCTTGACCGGTGCCACGCTCTACGTGACGTTGGAACCCTGCCCGATGTGTGCTGCAGCCATTGCGCATGCGCGCATCTCTCGTGTGGTGTGGGGCGCAGACGACCCCAATTGCGGCGGCATGCGCAGTGCCTTGGACGTGGCAGCCAAAGCGCACATGAATCACCGCGCGGTGCACACGCCCTCGGTCAAACGTGCCGAGTGTGAAGCCGTTCTCAAAGACTTTTTCCAAGGCAAGCGCCGCGCACAGAAGGCCAAATAACCAAAAATCGCATATTTCGGGAGGTCACGGATGCCGGCCAATGACAATTTTCAAGAACTGCCTTTGACGGTGACGCAACCGACGATTTGCGTAACGGCGCCGGCGCGCCTTCCCACGATTTCCGGAACCGATACGGTCGACGAAGATTTGCTCGAAAAGGGTTTTGAGACACTCGAAGACTTGGGCTGGAACGTTGTTGTGACGGAAAACCTCCATACCCTTTATAAGGGCTTTGCGGGCGACGATGTGATGCGTGCTCGAAGTCTGATTGCCGCTTTCGAAGATCCGGAAGTCGATGTTGTCTTGGGCGCGCGCGGTGGCTACGGTACAACGCGTCTTTTAGATTTTTTGCCGTGGAAAAATTTGGCTGAGTCGCCGGCCGTCTTTGTGGGCCTATCCGACTTGACTGCGATCAACATGGCCTTGATGCGTCACGGACGTCCGAGTTGGCAGGGGCCCGTGGTGACCTACTTTGCCCGCAACAATGAAGACTGCCGAATGCGCTTTATGCGTGCAATGACATCTCCTGTCTTTGATATCGAGCTTGATGTCGCAGGCGACGAATTCGATGTCGAAGGGCCGATTTGGGGCGGCAATCTTTCGATGATTGTCAGCCTTTTGGGCACCGACTATTTTCCCACGCAAAAGCAATTTGCCGACGGCATTTTGTACATTGAAGACGTGAATGAACCGGCTTGGCGCATCGAGCGCATGCTCAATCAATTGATTCAGGCCGGAGTGCTCACGCGACAACAAGTTTTGATCGTCGGTAACATGACCGGCCACGATCGTTGGCAGGGCACGGGGAATGCGGCTTTTAAACTCGAAGACGCTTTGGATTATGTACGGAAAATGACGGGGGTGAAAATTGTCACCGGCTTGCCCCTCGGGGATGTGCACCACACCCTGACTTTGCCTGTGGGAGTTGACGGGCGCGTCACAGTGAAAAACAACCGGATGCGCATGACTGTGACAGATGCGCCTATTCCGACGGAATATCCCAAAGCCGAAACCGCAAACGCCCCGCTTTGGTGGGTCTAGGAGAGAAGCGTGAAACTCTTTAACAAAATCAAGCACACGCTTTTGGGCGCAACGCAAAGCTTGTCTGCGCACGTGTTGGTGGAGCAAATCACATTATCTTTGCGTTTGCATCCGGTTTCCATCGCCGGTCAATTTATCGGCGGTTTAGCGATTTGTGCACGCTTTTGGCACGCGATCAATCGTCCGCTTTTGTTGTGCTGGATGCTGGTGCTTGTGGCTTCCATCTGGGCTTGGGAAATGTATCGCAGGCGATTTGCAGCCGACGCGCATCGCGAAGCCAATATCCGCGACTGGTTGAGAAAGTGGATGATCAACACCGTTTTTACGGGACTGGTCTGGGGCTTTGCGGGCGTGGCGTTTTTGATTACGCAGGACGCCATCGACTTGATCGTGTTGGTGAGCGTCATCGTGGCCGTAGTTTTTGCCTCGTGGCCGGCGTACTCTTGCTGGATTCCGAGCCTGACGGTGGTGATGTTTTTATCACTTGCTCCCATGACGCTGGCTTTAGCAGCCGCCTTTGACGTGGGCGCCGTGGCCATGATGAGTATTTTGATTGTGCTTCTTGGTTTTGTGCTTTATTGCGGTCGGCGTTTGAATGAAATCGTGGTTTTGGCCGTGACGAGAGACGTGCAAAACGAGCGTTTGGTGGCAAGGTTAAAAAGCGAAAAGGCCTTGGCCGAAAGCCAGAGAAGGGCAACGGCACTGGCAAGCGAGCGTCGCGCTAAATTCTTTGCGGGCGCCAATCACGATCTGCGACAACCCTTGCAGGCTATGGGTATTTATCTGCAGATTTTGCAGATGTCGGCAACCGACGCCAACCGTGAAGTGATCGGACAGTTGGATGCCACGGCCAAAAATATTTCTACGCTCGTTGAGCAGCTTTTGGAAGTGAGCCGTATCGAAACAGGCAACGTGGAAATCAAAACGGAAGATGTCCGTGTGGATGCGCTTTTTGGAGAACTCGCAGGCGAATTTGCGACCGTTGCCGCAAGTAAAGGTCTTGTTTTCGTGACGCGCCCCTTGAATGTGACGATTCATACCGATCCTTTGTTGGTCTCGCGAATTCTGCGCAACTTGATCACCAACGCCATTCGCTATACGACTAAACCGGGCGGCAAGATTGTTTTGGCAGCAAGAAAATTCAAGGGCAATCGTATTACGCTGTGCGTTTATGACGAAGGTCCCGGGATTGCGCCTGAAGAAAGAAATCGCATCTTTGAAGCGTTTTATCGCGGCTCTGCCGGCAAGGGGACGACGGAAGGATTCGGGCTCGGTTTGTCGATCGTGCAAGGTTTGGCACATCGATTGGCCATCGGCCTTTCGGTCGGTTCGCGCGTGGGGCGCGGTTCCGTTTTCCGATTGGAATTCGACTCTTTTAAGGGTGAGACGACAACGAGTAACGCCACCGGTTTGCCTTTGATTCTCGATTTGGACATGCGCGGCGTCGTGGGCGTTTTGGAAGACAATGACATTGTGAGGAATGCCGTCGCTGCCATTTTAAAGAGCTGGGGAGCAACGGTGGTGGCCGCACGCGAGCCCAACAAAGAATTTGTCGATCGCATGATCGAGGAAGGTCAAAACGGCAATCTCGCAGCGCTCGTTTCGGACTACAACTTGGGCGACGGGATGAGTACCGGTTTGGAAGTGATTTTTATGGTCAGGGGCGGTGCCGGACGAAAGTTCCCGAGCGTGTTGCTCACGGCCGTCAACGAAGACGAAATTCGCCATGCCTACCGTCAACTGTGCCTGAATCCGGAAAACGCCACGCAAAGTATGCCCGTCATATTGCAAAAGCCCGCCGGTGCGGAAGCCTTGGCTTCGGCACTGCGACGGGCAGTGGCGGAAAATCGACCGGGCGCGGATTAAAGCGCGATATCAAAACCGGCGCGGCGCGCCGCAATCAGTGCTTCGGTACGGTTAGTGGCGCCAAACGCGCGGTAGATGGCCGCAACGTGGGTTTTGACGGTGCCTTCCGACAGATTGAGCTCTCGGCAGATGCGCTTAATCGGCAAGCCCCGCGCCAACGTTTGAAGCACATCCTGTTGGCGGGCAGTTAAGTGCACCTCATTGGTGTTTTTTTGCGCCAATTCCACTGCGGCCTGCGTCAACAATCCCGCCTTTTGGCTTTCGCTCAAAAGCTTTGTGGGGATATAAACGCCGCCTTTGAGCACAAAGTCGATGGCGTTGGTGAGCATGTCGGTGTCAAGCGACTTCGGAACAAAGCCCGCTGCCCCCAACTGCAACACGCGCATGATGTTTTGCTGATCGATGAGTCCCGAGAGCACCAAAATCTTCAAAGCAGGATTGGTTTTGACCAACTCTTCCAAAAGGCTTGTGGCGGTTTCCACTCCGGGCAAATTCAAATCCAAGACCAAGAGATCGGACTCTTCGCCATGCTCGCGCACGAGGTCGCGCGCGTCTTGTGCCGAGGCGCCGGTCAAGACGGACGATTCGGGAAACTTGGAGCGAAGTAAAAGAGAAAGTGCCTGCACGATGAGTGCGTGGTCGTCAACAAGAAGAAATTTCATTGGGGCAAAAGAGTGCGGTTTTCAAAACAGTAATCCACTTATTTTAAAGCAAAGTACCGTAGCGCAATTGTTGCCGACGCGTTTCTCTCAGAGTCGATTGTTTGCTATTTGTAAGGGATGAGCGGCAATTTGGTGATCTTGGCGTTTTTCGAACTTTGGCCTGAGCTTGGCATCTGGCGGATGATGGCGTTTGGGTAAGTCTTGGCGATCCTTTGCGCCTCTTCGTACAGACGAGCTTGAGCGGCATCGGACTCGACTTGACGTTTTGCGCGAGGTTCTTTTCCGATGACTCGGCCTTTTTCGTTAAAGGAGACAGTAAAAACTTTCGAGGTGCCGAAAATGGTATCTTCTGCCCAGATGTAGCTGAAGTACCAAGGCGTTGTGATGATATCTGTCGGCGGAATTCCGACGACGGCCAAAACTTCGTCGGGCGTCATGTCGTTTTCCACAAGATAGGTGCGTTCCATGTCAAGCGTAGAACATCCGGCCAAAGAAAGAACGGCAAGGGCGGAAAAAATGAGTTTTGTCATAGCGCCTCCTTTTTTCAATTCTAAAGAAGGCGCTTGTTAAGTTTTGCAAACGTGTGTCACCGAGGGCATCACAAAGGCTTGTGCCAGCCGTATTTTGCCTCCGGAAGAATTTCGAAATTGGTCGCAATTTCTTCGATTAAGTTTAAAAACACCTCGGGTTCTTTATTGCGCAAAATTTCTTTTCCGTATTTTTGCAAGCTTTTTGTTTCCGACAATTTTGGATTATCGTCAAATAAATTCAGTTGAAAGAACCAATATTCTTTCATGCGCATCAGGGCATTTTTTTGACTCTGAAAATGCGTGCTGTAGCTTTCCAATAAATCGCGATAAAAATCCAGAATCTCGTTTGCCGTGGCCGGTTTTCCGCCCTTGGCTTTTCTAAAAAGTGCCGGATCGGCCATGAGACTTCTGCCGACCATGACTTCGGCGAGTCCCGCCGGAGCAGCTTTAAAGCGTTCGATCATGGCTTGTAGATTATTTTCGGTCACAATGTCGCCGTTATAACCCAAAGGACGCTTGATCAAAGGCAGTGCGCGATCCAAAATATCCAAACGCACGTCGCCTTTATAAAAGTCAGAGCGAATTCTCGGATGCACGATCAGTTTGGAAATTGGGTAACGACAAAAGAGTTCGGCTAAACCCAAAAAGTCTTCTTCGTTTTTAAAACCGAGACGGGTTTTGACCGAAACGGCAATCGGCAAATCGGCATCGAAGATTTGCTCGAAAAATTCTCCCAAGGCCAGAGGATCGCCCAAAAAGCCCGAGCCTTTGCCTTTGGCAACGACGGTGCCGGCAGGGCACCCCACATTTAAATTGACTTCCTTATATCCCATACGTGCGAGTTCTTTGGCCGCCCAAATAAAATCGGCGCTGCGGCGCGTTAAAAGTTGCGGAACGACAGGCAGGTCGCCATTGACTTCGGGGGCCAATTCCCGCAACTGGCGATCGGTAAATTTGGGTTCGATCGTCGGCGTCACAAAGGGTAGATAATACAAATCGGCCGCACCGAAATGCTTGGCGTGCACGCGGCGCCAAACAACGGTTGTGAGCCCTTCCATCGGCGCAACGGAAAGGGTGGGATAAACGGAAGTTTCGCTTATGACTTGCATCGGGAAAAGAAAGGAATATTTTGTCGGACGAGAAATTTACGCGAAATTTTCCGCAAAAAACACTTCGGTTCGGAAATTTTTTCGCAAAACCCTATGCGGACTAGTCCGAAATAAGGCTAAGAACGAGCACCGAGCCTGATAAAATGCGCCTTGTAATTAAACCCGTCTCGTTTCGCGAGTCCTTGTCGGAGTCAAACCGTACACGGTTTCCCGTCAACCGCACAAACGTTTTGCGTTTGTGCTCGAACCCAGATTTCTTACGACGAAACCCTCGTTGAGAGCTTTGCCAGATGCGATTGCCTATTTGCCCGTGGGGCTGTTGTGCGATTGAAAAAAGTTCGAAAAAAATATCGTCTGAAGCTTGCGAAAACATTAATCAAACCAAAGAGAGGAGTACATAAAAAGTGCAATGGTTGGATAGCTTGAACGACATCGTCAATGTCGTGAACAATTACCTGTGGAGTTACGTTTTGATTGCTCTACTGATCGGCTTGGGTCTGTGGTTTACGATCCGCACCAAGTTCGTTCAGATTCGTTGCCTCGGTGAAATGTTTCGTTTGGTGGGCGAGGGCGTGGGCAGTGCACCGCGTCCCGGTCATATTTCGACCTTCCAGGCGTTTTGCGTGTCAACCGCAAGCCGCGTGGGCGTGGGCAACATTGCCGGTATCGCCATTGCGGTGGTCTTGGGCGGGCCCGGCGCTGTTTTCTGGATGTGGGTGATTGCCACGATCGGTGCCGCGAGCGGCTTTGTAGAGTCGACCTTGGGGCAGCTTTATAAAGTGCCGCGCAAGGGCGGCGGATTTTTGGGCGGTCCCGCTTATTACATTCAAAATGTGTTGGGTTCGAAATTTTTTGCCGGCGTCTTTGCTGTTTTAATTTCGGTGACCTACGGTTTGATTTTCAATTCCGTGCAATCCAATACTATGACCCTTTCGATTCAAACGAGCTGGGGCGTGGATCCGTTTTATACCGGTTTGGTTGTGGCAGCGCTCACGGCCGTAATCGTTTTCGGCGGCTTGGTGCGTGTGGCGCGCGTGGTGGGCATCATGGTGCCCTTTATGGCGGGCGCTTACATTTTGGTGGCTATTTTCTACACCTTTATGCATATCGGCGACGTGCCGCGTGTTTTGGCAGCGATTTTCACCAATGCGTTTGATTTTGACGCCGCCTATGGCGCCACCTTCGGCATGATCGTGATGACCGGTATCAAGCGCGGGCTTTTCTCCAACGAAGCCGGTATGGGTGCCGTGCCCAATGCGGCTGCTACGGCCGATGCTACACACCCCGTCAAGCAGGGCTTGGTGCAGGCTTTGGGCGTTTATTTCGATACGCTTTTGGTGTGCACGGCCTCTGCCATGCTGGTGCTTTTGTGTTCTGACTGGAATACTGCAGGCAAGACCGGCATTGCCTTGGTGCAGCATGCGCTGGCCCGCGAACTCGGCGTGTGGATGAATCACTTCGTGACCATTGTCGTATTGTTCTTTGCCTTCAGTTCCATTATCGGCAACTATTTCTACGGCGAAGTCAATATGCCCTTTATCAGCAAACATAAAGCGGCTTTGCATATTTATCGCGCCTTGGTGGTGGCCATGGTCTTTATCGGTTCCATCGTTTCTTTGTCGGTGGTTTGGAATTTAGCCGATTTGTTTATGGCATTAATGGCAATTGTGAACTTGGTGGCAATTGCATTATTGGGTAAATATGCATATTGTGCATTGGATGATTACTTCCGACAGAAGAATGCCGGGGTTCAGAGTCCCGAATTCGATCCTGCCGTTTTGCCTTCTCAGAAGGGCATCCAGAGCTGGCCGCGTCATAAGGACGAAGAAATCG
>CALKKK010000074.1 GCA_937995395.1 uncultured Sutterella sp.
GATCAGCGCCAACATCAAGGCGGTGTCGCTGCCTTGCTTGGGTGCAATCCAACGGCTTTCCAAAAACTTGGCCGTTTCGGTTTTCACCGGATTGATGCAGAGGGTTTCGATCCCTGCGGCCTTCAATCTTCTCAAATAGTCTTTACCCTCGTGAATCGTGGTGCACCAGTCGATGTCGTTGGTGACCAACGGGTCGGCCCCCCAAAAGACGACGCAGCGCGCAGTTTTTAAGACCGATTCCCAAGAGGGGACGGCAGGGTCTGACGCTCCCACCACATAGGGAAGAATGGCACTGATGGCGGCAGTCGAATAGCTGTTGGCGCACGGAATGTAGCCGCCGCACAAGTTCAGTAAGCGTCGCAAGAGGCTCACGGACGAATTGACGCAGCCAGCCGACTTCCAGCCGTAGCTTCTGCCAAAGACGGCTGTGGGGCCGTATTCGGTATAGACGCGGCGAATTTCGTCAGCCACCAGCCCTAAGGCCGTCTCCCACGAAACGCGCACGAACGTGTCGTGCCCTCGGTCTGCTCGCGAGGCGGGGCCGTTTTTTAAGTAGCCGCTTCTGACCAAAGGAAAGAGCAGACGTTTTTTCGAATAAACGCGCTCGATCAGATTTCCCACATTGGGCGAAGGCCACAAATCGGCTTCGTGCGGCGCAATGTCAACGATGCGACCGTTTTCGGTGCGACCGCGCACGATGCCCCAGTGGGTGGCGGTGATAAATGTGTGGTTTAACGGAATGCTCACAAGGATTCTCAATACAAAAAGTTTCGTTAAGCGCCATTGTAGTTTGTTCTCGTCTTGGTAAACGGAGTGTAGACTTCGGTTTTGGCCAAATTACCTTTTACAAGAGACAATCCATGAGCACGACCTCCACGAATCGCCCCGCGGGCACTGCCGATCAAAAAGCCTTGGTTCTTTTTAGCGGCGGCCAAGACTCCACCACCTGTTTGGCATGGGCTTTGGCGCGCTACAAAACGGTTGAAACCGTGGGTTTCGATTACGGTCAGCGCCACTCGGTGGAGTTGGAATGCCGTACGAAGGTCTTGGAAAAATTGCGCGCATTTTCATCTGATTGGAACGCACGTTTGGGCGAAGACTTTATGCTCGATATGCGCTCTTTGGGTACGATCAGCGATTGTTCTCTCACCAAAGAAAAAGAAATCGAGTGGGAGGCCAATGGGTTACCCAACACCTTTGTGCCCGCGCGCAATCTGCTCTTTTTCACGTATGCGGCAGCCTTGGCCTATCGGCGCGGCGCCACCGTCTTGGTGGGCGGCATGTGCGAAACCGATTATTCGGGCTATCCGGACTGCCGAGACAATACGCTCAAAAGCTTGCAGGTTTCTCTCTCATTGGGGTTGGACAGTCCCATGGTGATCGAAACGCCCTTGATGTGGCTCGACAAAGCCCAGACGTGGCAGTTGGCGCACGACTTGGGAGGCGACGAACTCGTCGATCTGGTGCGCTTTGACACCCACACCTGCTACATGGGCGACCATACCCACCGCCACGACTGGGGCTATGGGTGCGGTCAGTGTCCGGCTTGCAAATTGCGTCAAGCCGGTTGGGACGAGTTTGCCAAAACTCAGATGTAATAGACGGCGGAGCCCATTTCGGGCTCTTGCATGTCCAAAAAGGACAAAAGCAACAGTTCCATTTCTGTCGGAGACGCAATGCCTTCGGCCCAATCGACCAATGTGTCCGGGTGAACACTGAGCAGTTTGGCAATATCGTTGACGTCCTTTCTCAGTTTTTCACGCAACAGCGGCAGATCGATCACAAGGCGTTTTTGGCGGCTTTCATCGTCATTGTTGCCGTCGGTCATCAAATTCGCATAAGCATGGAAAGTGTCGTACATGCTTTTGCCATCTTTTCCAAGCCTCGTCTTGTCTTTATTCGGAAGAATCTTCGTTTCGACGTATACGTGTCTTTGCACATAACACGGCGCTTCGAACATCGCCTCCACCAGATAGGCGGCCGAAGTCGGAATCTCGGTTTCGTCGTGTTCCCACCGATAGATTTGCCGCTCGGTGACGCCCATTAAGACACTGAGTTCTCGCTGTGAGAGATCGGCTCGTCGGCGACATAGCCTGAACTCTTGACCAGATATTGTCCTTCGTTTGGCAAGCCCTTGTTCGATCAATGTCACGACAAGTTTGACTGACGACAGTTGACCGCTTGCGAACTTGTCAATCAAG
>CALKKK010000075.1 GCA_937995395.1 uncultured Sutterella sp.
TCAATATATGCTCGAAACTCTATAGCAGAGTCTATTTTGGACAGCAGTGAGAACTCACCTTAACTATTTCGATTCACAAACGTGATAGCCCATGGAAGGAGCTAGCTCTGGTTCAGATCGGCTCCAATGACATCGCAAAGCCGCCGATAGTTATGTACTTGCTTGTCGCGACAGACATTTCTCCAGTAGCTCGCTTAACGGAACCAAGGATCCGTTCATGCTTTCGATCATCGCTTCGACCAACGCAACATGGGAAATCTTTTCAAAAGACAAGTTCCATCCGTGTTTGTCGGCAAAGATCTGGAAGAACAGGCGTGTAGATCGCCCGTTGCCCTCACGAAATGGGTGCAGTGCGTTAACTTCCGACAGGTAGTAGGCTAATCTGCAGGCGCATCGCTTAACATCCATTTCGGAGAAATTCTCTCGTTGCATTTTGCCAAAGATTCCGCGGGCATACGACTCAATCATAGGGGCAAAGCAGAAGACGGATTGCCCCTTACTGATGAACCCTTGTTTGCGAATCTCTCCAGCCCAATCGTAAAGCTCGCCAAAAAGATACTTATGGACAGCTTGAAGGTGCTTAAGATCGAAATTCCCAGTCGGAATATCGTCGTCACTTTGCTTCGATTTAACAAACTTAGAGTCTGTGATTTGACTCTCTAATTCGGATAGCAGGTCCTGATGTTTGATCCCGAATTTGTTTCGCAATATTTGGGTGCCAGGATAGACATAAGGATCCTCCAAAGAATCGTATTTGTAATCGTACTCATCAGACACGGTCGCGCGCCTCCTGCTTTGCGAGAGCTTCGGCGACATATTTCTTGATCAGATCTTGTCTGGAAATATCGCCTCGAACCATTTTCCACAGATCTTCAACTTCATTAGCAGGAACCGTTCGGCCTTCGCATGCCGATGTATGGACAGCGGCCGCAATGGCAGCTTCAGCACTGGGAAAAATTCCGTACCGTTTCTTGACTGGCTTAAGTGTCAATTCAATGCTCAATCCGATTGCTCCCGCATACCGCTGGAGAGCAGATAAAGTGACGTCAGCTCCTGTAAGCAGACGTTTTTCGAGACGCGCAACCGCCGATTGGGTCGTGGCCATTGCTCGGGCAACTTCAGTTTGCGACAGGCCATGCTCCTTTCTGTAAAAGACCATGGCGGAGGTGTGAGTAGCAAAGTTCATTGCAGTTAAAATAAAAAGGATATGCGATATTATAGCAAATGAGTCATATTTGGCGTCCATTAAAGAAATTTGGCCTGTAAAAATTTCCGGATTTGGCGAGTTTTTTCCTCTGTGCGTGAAGGCAAGTGTGCAGCTTCATGAATGCTTCCTATTAGAGAATGGGCTCCAATGGCCTACCGAAACAGTGCGGATGCAGTACTCCACGGCGTTTGTGTCGGGCGACAGAGGCGCGTCATCCAGAGGACGGCAAATGTCTTCGCAGTGCTTCTCGTCGATTACTGAGTGCAGATGCCGCAGAAAATACTTATTGGCCTTGATGTGCCAAAGGCATACTATTTGCCACAGTCTGGGCAAAGGCTTTTGCCGTGACAATGTTGGGTAGGGTATCGGCTTTCGGTTACCCGGAAGAAGCCATCATGCTTACCACCGTTCGGACTCCTTTCCGGGGACTCTATTTTCGATAGGAATCTCAATTGTCATCAGCGTAAGCGATTCCCGGGTATCCAGCGTGCCGTCCGTACTCCGCTTTTCAAAGGCGCCCCGAATTTCTTGACACAGTTCGTCCGTGAGACGGATACGCAACGCCAAGCGACGTAAACAAAAATCGGCAACCTGTTGCCAGGGGCGCTGCGCTTCGCCCCACTGTGCATCGCGATAGTGCAAGTACGGTCTGCGGCCGGTTTTGAGTAAATAGCCGACAGCATCAAACATACGGGCGTCGTTCCATGTAGCGCCGGCGCCAGCAATGTCAAAGGCGAGTTTCATCCAACGGTGCTTTCGGTCGATGAAGTTTTCAACGAAAACCCGTTGAGTGGCGCAGCCGATCAGTTTTTCCAGGTTTTGCAAAGAATCAATTGCGGGCGTCAGGCGCGCCACCGCCACGTCAAAGGAGCTTTGTAAGCCCGACGTTTCAATGTCCGCCTTCGACCAATCAACGACGGAAAACCTGCAGTTCGGGCAATTTTCTGCAAGAGCTCGTTGCTGGGCACGCTCGATCATCTCCTCGGAAACATCGAAACCGACGACGTCGTGCACGCGGGCGGCCATCGCAACGGAATAAATGCCGGGGCCGCAGCCCAAATCCAACAACCGGACTTCGGGCGAAAGAACGCCGGAAGCGGCAAGAATTCTCAAAAAACCGTCGTCTTCAAACCGTGCGGTCGGAGCTCGTGAATAGCGCTCGGCTTCGGCATTCCAAAGTTCGCGATGGCCGTAACCGCGCGTGTTGATTTCGCTCGCCTTGACAATCGATTCCCCTTGACTCATCCCTTGTCTCCTTTCATCGCACAAAAGACCTGCTGTTTCCCACAAGAGCCAAACGCTGCTCGTCGACGTCACACAGGCGAATTTCTATGCCATACGTCCGATGCAAATGTTCCTCGGACAGTTCGTCGGCAATCACGCTTGTCACGACGCCCCCGCGGTCAATCAAAACGAACCGGGAGCAAAACCGCAATGCGGCGTTGATGTCGTGGCTCACCATCAAGACGATTGTGCCGCGCTCTCGCGCGTAGCGTGAGACGTAAGAGAGCGTCTCGACTTGGTTTCCGAGGTCCAGACTTGCCGTCGGCTCATCCAAAAGCAAAACGTCGGTTTGCTGCACAATGGCTCGCGCGAGCATCACCTTTTGCGCTTCGCCGCCGCTCAGCGTCTTGGCACTGCGATCAGCCCAGGAAGCAATTCCCAGATCGTGCAGGACGCGCTCGACCGCCTCGTGATCCTCCAGTGAAGGCCCGGAATAGAAATACGGCAGTCGCCCCAGCAAAACCGTGTCATAAACGCTTGCGCCCGATGTTTCAAAGTGCTGTGCGACGTATCCAACGCGTCTGGCTCGTTCGCGTCTCGGAAGCTTCAGAAGGTCCTCACCTTTCAAAAAAACATTTCCCGAATGCGGTTGCAAAATACCGCCGATGCAATTCAACAGTGTGCTCTTGCCCGTACCGTTGTTGCCCAGAATAGCCGTCACCGAACCCGCCGGCACATCAAAGCCGACGTTCGCCCAGAGCTGTCGTTTGCCGAAGGCAAAACTCAGATTGCGGATCTGAAGCAAAGTATCGGTGTCGCCGTTCATTTGACCCATCCGTCGGCCTTAAAGATCATGTAGAGAAACACCGGGGCGCCGAGAAACGACGTGATGGCGCCGATGGGCAAAACCGCTGGCGGCACAATAAAGCGCGAGAGAACTTCCGCTCCCATAAGAAGCACGGCACCGCAAAACACGCTTGAAATCAAAAGATACCTATGGTTGCTTCCCGTAAAGCGGCGGGCAAGATGCGGCGCAATGAGCCCCACAAATCCGATCGTTCCGACAAAGGCCACCGCAAGGGAACTCAGAAGGCACGAGACAAGCATTCCGACGATCAGAACGACGTTCACCGGAACGCCCAGACTCTTTGCCGTATAAGTGCCGTTGGCAAGCGCGTTGTAGTTCCAGGCATTGCGGTAGAAGTACACAAAGGCAACCGCCAAGGCCGCCGCCATCGCCCCGATCTGTGTCCAACCTGTTCGGCCCAGATCGCCGAACGTCCAGTAGACGATCGAGGCAACTTTGATGTCGTCAGCAAAGTACTGGATGATGGCCGTGCCGCCGGTGAACATCGCTCCCAGCGCGATGCCGCTCAAAATCATCGTGGCCGAGGAAATGCGCGTGACAAGCGAAAGCGCCAGAATCACCGCGCCGCTTGCCACCCCGAATACAAAAGCAAACACCGTCACAACGGCCGGTGACGTCACGGTAAGCGCGGCGCCGAGATTGCCGTCGGTACCGATCCCCGCATGAAAGAAGGTGATGGCCAGCGCCGCACCGAACGCCGCCCCTTGGCTCACACCGAGCGTAGAAGCCGAGGCCAGCGGATTGCGTAGCACGTTTTGCATCACGGCGCCGGCCAGAGCAAGCGCCGCACCGACTACCGCGGCCGTGGCCGTACGCGGCAGGCGCACGTTGTAGAAAATCACTTCGGAAGCCTTGGAAGCCTGCCCCAAAAGCACATCAATCGGCACCGTCCATTCGATCCCCTTGATGCTTTCGGCCAAAGCAAGGTAGAAAACACAAACGAAAGCCGCGACAAAGACGAGCGGACGCAGGCGTTCGGCAAAGAGACGCTCCTTACGAAGCGCCGCAAAGGTCTTCTCGCCTGCATATTCAGCTGTCAGTGCGGCGTTCTTTGTCATTTAAAGTCCCGGAAAGGCGATCTTTCCGTAGGGCTGCCCCAATGCAGCCATACGGTCATACCAACCGCGGCCGTTAAAGAAAGTCACGATTTCATTGAATCGAACGGCAAAGTCAACGTCTGCAAACTGCTTCCGGAAAAGAACCGTTCCGGCGTAGTAGGCGTTGGCTAGACTGTAGGCGATGTTGGTTGAATATTGGTTGTAGGACGGCATCGCGTAGACGTTGCCCGTTTTGACGGCCTTGAGCGACGCAAAGTAGTCACGCTTGCTCTTGGCTTCTTCCGCTACGATCGACAAATTGCCCGGATCCAGAAAAATCAAATCCGGATCCTGTTGCAACACGAACTCGAGATCGGTTTCGTAGAAGCCTTCTCTGTCGGGTCGGTCGGAAATGCTGCGCGCCCCCAAGACCGCAAGCGGTCCGAATCGGCTGTATGTGCCGGCAAAGCCGTGCGCTCCGGAAAAAGTCACCGCGCCCGGATAAACGGTCGGCCCCGTGTCGCCGCCTCTGTTCTGAACACGGCGCTGCAAATCGGCTTGGACGTTTTCAATGAAGTCGACAATGGCCTTGGCGCGTTCTTCGCGCCCCAGCACGGTGCCTGCCAATTGAACGGCTTTGAGGAAACTGTCGTTGACAAGGCCCTGACTGAGGTAATAGACGGAAATCACCGGGATGCTGGTCTCTCTGGCCAGTTGTTCGGCCGCTTCCGGCGCATATCCAGTCAGAATCACATCAGGCTCAAGCGCCAAAATAGCTTCGGGGTTGGCCGTGTAACCCGTGCCGCCTCCTTTTCCGATCACAGGCAAGGACTTGAAGCGATCGTGGTGAGCATACGCGTAGTCGCGCTTGGGATCGTTTTTGTAGCGCAGATCGGACGATTCGATGCCGACGAGCCTATCCAATGCTCCAAGATAGGAAGCTACTCGTAACGCTCCGCTGCCGGTGCAGACAAAGCGCTTTACTTCGGAGGGAACCTTAACGGTCCGACCATGCAGGTCCTTGACTGTACGGAAGACATTGACCTCGCCTGAAGCAGCATGAGCTTGCGATGCTCCCAAAAGAAACGTCGGCATAAGAGCTAGACCCGTTGCTAAAACGATGCGGCGACGTTGCGAGTCAATCAGAGTGTACATGTCTGCAACCTCCTGGAAACATCTAAAACCGTATGAGGAATTTTTATTTCGTAATACTACTAAATCGATTGATGGTTATTTAACCCCCATTAGTAGTAGTTTTTCTAAGTATTTTGTCACTGCTGTCCAAAATAGACTCTGCTATAGAATTACGAGCATATATTGATTTTTAAGTAAAAGTTTTCATTGAATACTTTAGGTCTATTTTGGAGGGGTAGTTTTGCTTTTCGTAGTACTTTCAGGGCTCCAGCCAGTGTCTAAAAAGGGAATAACACCCCCTTTCCCCCGGGACTCGTAAGTTCGGCGGTTGGGGGTGAGAACAGTGGCTCGGAGGGAGGATGGCGCCCGAATATAGGCTCTGCTGTCCAAGTAATCACCCAGTGGAAAACAGTTCCTGTTGTGCTGGGGCGTTAACCAGAATTACGGCTTGATCGGGGGCATTAAGCCAGTCTTCGATGAGTCGGAAGCTCAACAAGTTAAGCCGGAGGTTGTGAATCAGGTTGCTGAAGCGAGGAT
>CALKKK010000076.1 GCA_937995395.1 uncultured Sutterella sp.
AAAAAAATCGGCCTATGCCGTTCCCGGTTTTTGCGCATCGCTTTGAGCACAACTTCTGCCCGCAATGCGCCCGAAAACCAGAGCATCGGTTAAGCCGTTACCACCCAAACGGTTGGCGCCGTGCACATTGCCGGTAATTTGTCCTGCAGCGTAAAGCCCGGGGATCGGTCGATTTTCGGCATCGAGACACTGTGCGTTGTGATCGATCATCACGCCGCCCAAGGTGTAGTGAATCCATAGATGCATTTTCATTGCCCAAAATGGGGGCTTCACCAGACGGCGTTTTTCGGGGAGCTCGTTCAAAGATTTCTGAAGATTGCCAAAATCGATTCCCAGCATATCGGCAAGATCGTTCAGTGAATCGGCCCTCCATGCTTGTCCGGCAAAATAAGCGCGATACAGGTTTTTCTGTTGCAGGCGATCAAGCTTGGCTACATTGGCACTGTCAACAAGCGTAAAACAATTCTCCGGCCCCTGCTCAATGAGTGCTTTACCCAAAGCATCGCGCCCGGCTGCTTCATCGATAAAACGCTCGCCCTTTTTATTGACGAAAAGCAGACCTTCCATCACGACGTATAGACGCACCGATTGATCGTGCGTCGCCGCTCCTTCCGGAATACATTCGACGATATTCAAATTGGTCGTCTGTGCACCGACGCGCATGGCGGCTTCCAAAACTTCGCCCGTACTGCCCTTGCCGGTATCGGTCGGAAAGTCTTTGACGGCCGGAGCCCAGCGAGAGAGCATTTCTCGATTGGCGCCAAAACCGCCCGCAGCCAACACCACACCGCGATTGCAGGACAATTGCAAGAGCTCGGAGCTATTGCCCACGGCATAGCGCACGCCTGTGATGCGACCGCTCTCTTGATCCTTGACCAAGTCTTTGACCGCGCACGACGTTCTGATTTCCACACCTCTGGCCAGGCAGGCGTCAGACAACGCCTCGATATAGCCTTTGCCTTGCGGGGCACTGGCTCTTAGGGTGCGCTGAAAGCCCGAACCATAGATTTGGTAGACGTTGTTTTCGAAATGAACGCCGTTTTTCGTCAACCAATGAAAGGTCTCCAAGGCATTGTCGGCCATCACGCGAGCAAGCTCGGGCGAATTCAACCCTTGACCGGAAGCCATGATGTGCTCGTAAAAAAGATCGGCACTGTCGACAATGCCTTTGTCTTTTTGCGGTTGCGAGCCCGGCGCATTCATGTAGCCGCCCGAGACCAAGGAGTCGCCGCCGATAAAGTCAGCCTTTTCGAGCAACACGACTTTGGCACCGTTTTCTGCCGCCGACAATGCGGCGGCAAGCCCCGCGGCACCGGCGCCCACCACAATCACATCCACGTCTTTGGACAAAGACAATGCCGCTTGTAACGGAGTCGAAAATGCCGGCCCCAAACAGGTCAAACAAACGGCTTGCGCTATCAAGGTTCTGCGTTTCACTGCGAGACTCCTTCCGCTTCGTGCAGAAATTCGGCCACTTCCACCGCGTTTTCACAATCAAGCTTGGCGTAAACGTTGGCGCGTTGCGTTTGAACGGTACGCTCCGACACGCCCAACGTTTCGGCAACGACCTTGTTGGTGAGTCCCTTGGCAATCATCACGGCCACTTGGCGCTCGGCCGGTGTCAGAGTTTCTAACTGTGCACGCAGTTGGGCAACGTACTGCGCTTGGCGCCTGTCTTGGCGATTCTTTTTCACCGCGTCTTCCACAAGTTCCAAAAGCTTTTCAGGTACAGGCGGCTTGACCAAGAAGTTGAATGCCCCTTTTTGTACGCAATCGATCGCCATTTCGATATCGCCGTGCGCCGACAGGAAAATGATCGGAAGATCGATGGCTTGTCTCTTCATTTCCATTTGCAGTTCCAACCCGCTCATCTCGGGCATGCGCACGTCCAAAATCATGCATCCCGGACGCGAGCGATCGTCCTTGGCTAAAAAATCTTTGGGATTGGAATAGCTCACGACGTCAAAGCCCGCCATCTGCAAGAAAAAGGATTGCGCCTCGCACACCGTGGGATCGTCGTCGACAATACGAATCAAAACCGAAAGTTCGGTACTCATTCTTGTGCTCCTAGCTCTTTGGGGATGGCAAACGAAACGCTTAAACCTGTGGGAGCCAATTGCTCAAACTTCAAACTCCCGCCGTGGCTTTCCACAATATCTCGGGCAATCGAAAGCCCGATGCCCAATCCGTCTTTTTTGGCACTTTGTTGCGGCGCCCCCAAGCGTTTAAAAATCTCTTCGGCAATTTTCGGACCGTTGTCCGACACGCTCAGGCACCAGCGATCGGTTTCGGAGACAACCGACATCGTCACCAGAGGCTCGTCAACGCGGCTCACGGCTGCAAAAGCGTTTTTGAGCAAATTGAGAATCACCAATTCCAGCTCGAAGGCATCGGCGCGAACAAAGGCTTTGGGTGTCAATTCCAATTGCAACGCCTGCCCGTAGTGCTCGTCGGCGCGAAGGCTTTTGACAGCTCGAGAAGCGATCTCGGACAAATCGACCACCCGAATGTCCTTGGGCTTGTGGCGCGCGTAACCTCTGACATGCTCAACAATTTCGGCCGTGCGATGTGCTTCGCCCGAAAGTTTCACCAGCGCTTCGTCGAGCATGGCATTGTCCACCTTGAGTTTTTTGAGCAGCATCCGAATTCCCGAAGCGTAGTAGACGATGTTGGCAATGGGTTGCTTGACTTCGTGAGCAAAGAGCGCTCCCATTTGAGACAATGCTCGGCCTTTTTCGAGCGTATCGAGCCGCCGGCGATTTTCGAGCATCTCTTTTTCCGTCTTTCGGCGCTCGTTTTCAGCGACTTCCAACTCTTCGGTACGTCTGCGCACCAAAACATTGACACGCACAATGTGAATCAACACGGCAACGATGAGCGCCGCAACAAAATAAATATCTTGCCGATGCTCGGTCAAAAAGTCTTGAACGGTCGTTTCTCGTAAATGCGCATAGGGTCCGATTTTGAGTCGCTTCATGAGTTCGAACGTTTCCAAAAAGTCGCTTGCCGGCATCCATTCGAAATCGTTGGCTTGCGGACTCATGGACAAAAGTGCCATTGTGATGTTTTTCACGACCGTGGCATCCACTGTCGGCAAATACGAAAAGACCACATCGGGAAACTGCTCGGTACTGCGCACGCACGACTGCGGTTTTTCGATCGCATTGAGAATGCGAAACTCTCCGGGCGCAACGGCCCCCGCAGCCGTCAGAGCCTCAAACTGACAAGACGAAAGCACACCGGCGTCGACAATACCGTTTTTGACCATGGCGGCTACGCTCGGAAACTGATAGTGCGAGTAAATTGTCTGGGAGAAAAACCGATCGGGGTCAAAGCCGCGCCGAGCGATGGCATCCAAAGCAATGAGCCAGCCGTCAAAATCTTCTTTATCAGTGGCCGCAATCTTTTTGTCTTTGAGGTTTTCGATCGTTTGCAGATCGTTGCGATCGGCTCGCACCACAAAGGTCGAAGCAACGGAATGGTTGACGTCTTGCGCGAGCATGCGCTTTTTGGTGACGATTTGCTGTGCGCCGCGCTCGTTGATGAGCGTCACGAAATGCCCGGCAGAAGAAACCAAAAAGGAAGGCTTGATGCGATCAATGTCTTCGAGCACGCGATCGAAGCGCACCTCTTTGACTTCGATGCGATATTGCGGCAGATGCGACTTCAGATATTCGATCGTCGGAACGTATGTGTCGAGATAGAAGTCGGGATCGAACGTATCGATCAGGGCGATCGTAATCGCGGGCTTTTGCGTTTGGGAAAGCAAATGATTTTGACCGGCCCATGCACACTGCGTTCCGACTGCCCAGGCCACCAAGAGCGCGAGCATTCGGACAAAGCGCGACAACCGAACCGGTCGAACAAACAGCATTACTTTTTGCGGAATCCGCCCAACAACGCCGACACCATACCCTTTTTCTTGGGTTTTGCATAAGGCTCGGGGCGCGATTGAACCGAATCGGCAACGGGTGTTGCCCCGCTCGGTTCGTATGGTGCATCGAAAATCGGATCGTAAACAGTCTTGGGTGCGCTCGGCAAATCCAAAGGACGACGCCCTGCGCGCTCTTCGTCGCGGAAACGTGCCGGACGCTCGCGCATGTTGTTTTCGGGCTTACGACGACGCTCTTCGCGACTCATCGGGCTCAGAGGCTCAATGTCAAACTTCTGATTGGTGAGCTTTTCAATGGCCTCCACCAACTGCGCGTCGCTGTTGACCGAGAGCATGATGGCCACACCGTCGGCACCGGCGCGCCCCGTGCGCCCGATTCGGTGCACGTAGTCTTCGGCGCCGAACGGCACGTCGAAATTGATCACGGTCGGCAACTCTGCAATATCCAATCCGCGCGCGGCCACGTCGGTAGCCACAAGCACTTCGCATTCGCCCGACTTAAAGGCTTGCAAAGCGGCCGTGCGTTCTTCCTGAGTTTTGTCACCGTGAATGGCGTCGGCCTTAATACCGACGCGCTGCAGCGTTGTTGCCAATCGGCGGCAGGTAATTTTGGCGTTGACAAACACGAGCACCTGCTTCATGGGCGTTTTGTTTTCGCCCCAGCTCTTTAAGATGTCGATCAAGACATCGGTCTTTTCCGACGTGTGCACGCGATACACTTTTTGGCACACGGTATCGGCCGTGGCGTTTTGGCGCGCGACTTCCACCAAGACGGGGTTATGCAGGAAGCTTGCCGCCAACTTTTTGATTTCCGGCGAAAACGTTGCCGAAAACATCAGGTTCTGCCGCTTGGCAGGCAACAATCTCAAGATTCTGGAAATGTCCGGCAA
>CALKKK010000077.1 GCA_937995395.1 uncultured Sutterella sp.
GGAACAAAGATGGCGTTTTCGGTTTGTCGGACTGCATCGGGCAAAGTGATAAAGGCACGCCCGAATCGCGCCGCGCGCTGCAGTATGCCGTCTTAACCATGGCTATACCCGACGTTCTGAAGCCCGACGAAAAGCCCGTTAAATCCTTACGCGACCCCGTGGCCGAACGCGCCGCCCTCGGGTGCACCGAACAAGAAATTGCGGAAGCTAAAAAGATCGACGTCATCAAGGTACTTCAAGGCGAAGAATCCTTGACCGACTTTGTCTTCCGTGCTCTGAAATAACGCAAATGAAGAGGCAAATCATGCTTCAAACCAATCCCATTACTTATTACAACGCCTTGCATCCATTGGCAGAACTTTCCGGATGCGAAGAGAAAACGTCAAAATACATCGCTAAAGCCCTCGATTCTTTAGGTATTGACTATCAAGACCACGTCGGCGGCTATGGTGTGGTCGGCTTGATCGACTCAGGCGTTCCCGGTCCCACTGTGCTTTTCAGAGCCGACATGGATGCGCTCCCTTATTCGGATCCCGACGGTAAGATCGTGGCGGTGCATGCTTGCGGGCACGATGCACACTGTTCGATGCTCTTGGCAGCGGCCGCCGGCATGCGCGACATTGTGAAAAAGGGCAAATTAAAGCTCGTTTTTCAACCGGGTGAAGAAAACTTGACGGGTGCCTTGGCCATGGTCAAAGACGGTGTCATTGAAGGCGTGGATATTGCCGTGGGCGCACACGTGCGTCCTTTAAATGAGTTGCCCGCGGGCATGATGTGTGCGGCGGTCACACACGTGGCTTGCGCAACTGTGAAAGTTCGCTTTGAAGGCGCTACGGCACATGCCTCGCGTCCGCAGCAGGGTGTGAACTCCATCGACATGGCCGCCCAATACGTCACCATGGTCAATTCCATTCATCTCGATCCCAATCAGAGTTGGTCGACAAAACCCACGCGCATCTTTGGCGAACCCGGTGCCACGAATAACACGAGCGCTTGGACGGAAGTGGTTTTTGACTTGCGAGCCGCTACAAATCCGTTATTGACGCGCATGATCGACATGATGAACACCATGGCGCAAAGCTGTGCTTTGGCTTACGGCGGTAAGGTGGTTTGGACGCAGCTCGATTATTGTCCGGCTTCCGACTACGATCCCGAGCTCGTTTCCGTTGTGGAAGAGTGTATCAAGGAAGCGGTCGGCCCCGATCGTCTGGCACCGGCTACGGGCGGGGGTGGCGAAGACTTTCACTTCTTTAAGACAGCTTTACCAAGTGTGCGTACGGCTTATTTCGGTGTGGGCGTGGGCGCAACGCCCGGGTTGCACAAGCGCGATATGAGTTTCCAGACTCAGTTTATGGTCAATGGCGTGAAGGTTTGGCAGGCGTTGGCAGCCAAGCTTTTGGGCTAAATAGCGCACCGGCAACACACTCGGCGTAAAGCACGACAAAGCGGGAGCGGTAATGGCAATCGGCATCCGATCAAGTAAAGTGATGACCGATGGTGTTCCGATCTCCCGGGCGTTCTTTGGTGTGTTGCCGGAAATTCATTTTTGTCGTGCGAAGAAATTCTCGAATTGTTGAGGCCCCGGACGGTACAATTACCCACTCATTGCCTTTGATGTCTGGGAAATTTCGTCATGGCTCGCCTACAAACTCCGCTTCAAAAAACACCTGAACCCGAAAAGCGCATTCTTCGTCCCGATGAGGTCGGGGCATTGCTCTTGTTGTTCACGCGCGTGTATAACTATCACGTTTTTCGCTGCGAGCATCGATTGAAGCTGAAGCGAGGAACGCTTTGGCAGGGACTGCGTGCTTTGAAAATGGCAGGGTTGTGTACTTTCGTCGAAGAAAATGACGCGTACGGCTGGCCTGATGAGTCTTTTCTTATCAACAAACAGCGCTTCACCGATCTCTTGCCTCTTGTCAGCCCGGAGACATTTGAGACGTTTGTTACAGAGGTCTACGAAGAATTTCATCTGGATCAATCGGTCTGGACCTGCCATCTCGAATGGATTCGTGCCGCGCTTGCATTTCATCACAATCGCGAACTGCCGCGAGAGAACTTTCTGCTGAACCGAAAGGATTTCGACACCTTTTTCGAAAAGCATGTCGACGAGTTTCTGGCATTAAGTGAAAACGACGACTGGTGGCCGTTTTTGGAGCGTATGCCCGGAGCCTTGGCCAATCAAATGATTCGTCAAGTCAACGACAAGATGATTGTGCAAGGCATGGGGGCGACGATCAATCCCAAGTTACGCAATTATCTGCTCGAAAAGTCTCGCCAAAATCCTGCCAACTCATTGGAGGATATTGCGCTTGTCGAACAGCAATTCGCCTTTTATTGCGATTTCCTTCAGAAAGGTCACCCCAAAGAACTGCTTGCACAATTCCCGTCGGACAGTAAATACGCTTATATCTTGCAGGCGATCATTTCTATGTCGGAAGGACAGGCCCCCGACGTAGCACTTGCCTATATGAAAAAGGCACTGGCTTGCGAGGGAAAGAAACGTTACTTCGTGGAGCCGGTACTGAATTGGTATTACGGCGTAGCACTTTTGCGCGATCGTGACAATCCGGCAAGCGTTAAGAAGATGAGCAGTTTAAGTGAGCTCAGAGCCGTCAGAACCGAAGCGGGTTTTGAAGTTTTTTGTCTTTTGACAGCTATTGGCGCAGCCGCCTCGATTGACGGAATTGCCGACGTCTTGTGGGATCGTCTTCACAATGTAAAAGGCGAATTTTCAGCCGGTCAAGGACTCTATCTCATCGCTACTCAGGCCTTCGGTGTATATGCGAACAGCACAAGGAAGTTTGAAAGAAACGCCGGAAGCTTTTTCGATCGATTCCCAATTCTTAAGCTCGAATATCTGCTGGTCAAGGCAGAGACAGCCGAACTCGATACTCTGTCCAAAGAGTTTGGAATCAATCCCATTCTGCCGATTGTGCGTGAAAAGCCTTTGTGGGAAAAGACGCTCATTCGCTTATTGGCGCTTGAAAATACGCGCACACCGGCGAAGAAATCCGGCAAAGTAGGGGCACTGACCCGATATGCTTACTTTTTCCATGAAAAAGATTTTGAAATTCAAATTCGTCAACAAAAATCCAAAGACGGCGGTGTGACATGGGACAAAGGCAAGGATGTTTCCTATACGGCCTTTAAAAAGGGCAATGCCGCGATGACGGAGCAAGACCACAAAGTTCGGGCGACGCTTGATGTAATTCCCGGCTACACCAGTCGACTGGAGATGGATGTTTTTGAGGCTATCTTTGCTCTGGAAGGTTGCCAATGCGTGTTTGATGCGAGTCACCCGGCTCAGCGTATCGAGATTCGCTCCGAGCCGTTGCAGATTACGGTCAAAAAGGTCAAAGACAAATTTGTCGTGTCGACCAATCTGCCCGAGGGATTTAATGCAGACACCTGGGGAAGGCGTTGTTGGAATTCAACGGTTCCCGGTCTTATATCGCTTTTTACGTTGAATTCTCAAGAGTTGGATTTGCTTCATGAGTTGCAAACGTGCTCGGAATATCCGCTTGAGGCCGAGAGCAAGCTCAAGGAGTTTCTTGAGTTGTTGTCACGTTCAACTTCGGTGCAATCGGATTTGTTGTCTCAATCGACAGCTCTGAAGCAACTGAATGGCGATGCGAGAATCGTTTTTCAGATTCAGCCTTACAACGGAGATTTTGTTGTTCAAGCACTCGTTAAGCCGGTGTCGTCTGCTACGGTGACTTGCGAACCCGGCGTCGGCGTCGATTGTATGACGGTGACGCTTGAGGGAAAGCCCATGCAGGTGACTCGCAATCGACAGGAAGAGCGAGAAAACTTTGAAAAGATTGCCGTCACGTTAGAGTCGATTGATTCTTGCCGTGACGGTGAACATTCTTGGACTGTGGATACGGCCAACTGCCTGACGTTGCTTGAAGTCTTGCGCGTTCACAGTGACATCGCCGTTGTAGAGTGGCCGCAAGGTGTCAAACTCAAGATTACCAAGGGAAAGCTCAATCCTGCCGACCTTCAGCTCTCCGTTCGTAGCATGGGTTATTGGTTTACTTTGGAGGGCAAAATCAAGCTCGATGCCAAGACAGTTTTGACCGTGGCCGAACTCTTGGAAAAGATTCGCGAGGCCAAGGGCAACTTTATTCAACTGTCTGAGACCGAATACGTCGCCTTGACCGAACAGCTCAAAAAAGACTTGGGGGCATTGGATAATCTCGCCACACGCGACAGGAAGAAGGGCGCGTTGAAGGTTTCCAAATTCAATGCCGACCGTCTGAACAACCTTGGCGAAGATGGCTTGATTCTTGATGCCGACGAGGGTTTTCAGGATCTTACCGCACGCATTAAGGCCACCGAAGACTTGGACGTTAAGGTGCCTGTCGGTTTGAAGGCGGAACTTCGCGACTACCAGTTCGACGGCTTCGAGTGGTTGACCAGACTTTCAAGTTGGGGTGCCGGGGCCTTGTTGGCCGACGACATGGGTTTGGGCAAAACAGTGCAGACCATTGCCTTCCTGTTGGAACAAGCCAAGAAAGGTCCGGCACTCGTGGTTGTTCCCACAGCAGTGGTGGGTAATTGGGTGGACGAACTCAAGCGCTTTGCCCCGAGCTTGAACCCGGTTGTCTATACGTGGGAAACGAAGGAGGCGCGCGCAAAGCTTCTCACCAAACTTCAACCCGGCGACGTGGTGTTGGTAACTTATGGCGTTTTGACCGGTGACATCGAGGATTTTGCCAAGGTAACGTGGACCACGGCCGTTTTGGACGAAGCGCATGCGATTAAGAATCGCGACACCAAGATGAGTAAAGCCGTGATGCAATTGACGGCCGAAGCTCGCGTGATGCTCACCGGCACGCCGCTGCAGAATCACTTGAGCGAACTGTGGAACCTCTTTGAATTTGCCAATCCGGGACTTCTGGGCGGTTTTGACGAATTTAGCCAACGCTACGTGATCCCGGTGGAAAAGAACAAGAACCGCGAACGCCAGCGTGCTTTGAAACGTTTGATCTCGCCCTTCATTTTGCGCCGCACCAAGAGCGAAGTGGTCCAAGAATTGCCTGAAAAGACCGAAATCACGTTGCGCGTCAAATTGTCTGATGACGAAATGGCTCTTTACGACCGTTTGCGCGAGCAGGCGGCTGTGAACTTGGAAACCGGCGAAATCAATCCGATCGAGGCCTTGGCCGAACTGATGCGTTTGCGTCAGGCGGCTTGCAGTCCCGCATTGGTCGATTCTTCCTTAAGGGATATGGCGTCGTCTAAGACTGCGGCCTTTGTGGATTTAGTGGACGATTTAATCGAAGGTAACCACCGTGCTTTGGTGTTCAGTCAGTTCACGAGCCACTTGGCCTTGATTAAGGAAGCGTTGGACGCCAAGGGAGTCGAGTACCTGTATCTCGACGGCTCGATGACTTCGACGCAGCGCACGAAACTGGTCGAGAAGTTCCAGAAAGGCGAGATGCCTTTGTTCTTGATTAGCCTTAAGGCCGGCGGTACGGGTTTGAATTTGACTGCCGCCGACTACGTGATTCATTTGGATCCGTGGTGGAACCCGGCTATTGAAGATCAAGCAAGTGACCGCGCTTATCGTATCGGTCAGGAAAATCCGGTGACGATCTATCGCCTGATCGCCGAAAACACGATCGAAGAGAAGATTTTGCGCTTGCATGAAACCAAGAAGTCTTTGGCAGACGCACTGCTTGAAGGCGCCGATATGGCCAACCGCTTAAGTCGTGAAGAAATCTTGAAGTTGCTAGCTTCTTGAGGAGATTAACGATGAGTTGCCTGATTGATCATTTAGATCACCTTGTGCTGACGACAACCGATGTTGCCAAGTGCGAGCATTTCTATGCGGAAGTGCTCGGAATGGAGGTCGTGCGGTTTAGTGAGGGGAGAATCGCCTTTCGATTTGGGAATCAAAAGATCAACGTTCATGTGAAGGGGCATGAGTTTGAGCCCAAGGCTGCGGTGCCGATGCCGGGGGCTCTTGATCTGTGCTTTATTGCCACCTGTTCGCTGAAAGAAGTTGTCAAGCGATTGGAACGGTTTGGATGGCCGATTTTGGAGGGACCGATTGAAAGAACTGGGGCAAGAGGCAAGTTGCGATCGGTCTATGTGCGCGACCCTGATCAGAATTTGATAGAGATTTCCGAGCTTGTCTAATTTAGTTTTACACAGTAACGTTTGGGCGTGTGTAGAAGGTTGTGTTTAAGAGGCGTTTGTAAGAAGGAGCCTTAATGAATGACTATATTGAATCCCGAACCATTCAGCGGATTTGTGTTGATAAAACCAGACAAATTTATGAGCTCCTAAATCAAGAAAACTTATGTCGAATTTGTCGGCCGCATGGTTTCGGGAAGACTCATTTACTAGGCACGATCAAAACACTATTTACAGAAGGTGTATCGGCGTTCGAGAAATATGAAATTGGCGATCTGTGGACTGAAAAAACGCGTGATGTAGCCTTTTTCCCTTTTAGGGAAATCCTTCCGGGGGATGGTGAAGGGTTCGAAAAGTCTTTCTATCGCATGGTCGAGAGTCGTCTGGCGCATTTGGGTTTTTCGATGGATTGGGCCAGTACCGTTAATCCTGCTTTACAGTTCGGATCATGGCTCATGTCACGGCCGACGAATTCGCTCGTCTTACTCATTGACGACTTCGACTATCCGTTAGTCAGTGCATTGGAAGAACCTGAACGGCTTGATGAAATCCAAAAGGTCTTGCAGACGTTTTACCGGCAAGTTTTGTCAGAAGAGGGCAAATTACGGTTTGCCTTGTTGGCAGGGACTTTTAATTTGCTTGGCGAGAAGATGACCGAAATTGACTTTGGTCGTTTTTACGACATGACCTATGTTCATTACTACGCTGATTTGCTCGGTTACACCCAAGCAGAGTTGGAGAAATATTTCCCGGATAGATTTGAATTTGTATCTAAAAATCTTGTTCGATATAAAAAGAACTCATCAGGGAGTTCAAAGTTGGTCGAGAGTTTTTGCTTTGACTTCAAAAATGACGTTCGCGTATTTCCGCCGGTAGCGTTTCACAGGACGGGATACGATGCCGCATCTTGCACAACGGCTAAGGCATCCGATCCTGGGGTTGCTATTTTGAAGCATCTCCATAAGATCGGAGCGATCAACGTTAATGATTTGATGATGAGGACGCAAAGAACGGTCGTGAGTGATTTGTGGGAACTCCAATGGACCGATAAACTAAATCCTTTACCGAATCTCGTACAGGCGGGTATTTTCACGATTGACGAGGTCGATCCATATGAACAGGTTACATTGGCGTATCCGCAGGAATCGGTGCGCAGCCAACTGATCAAGTTTGATGAGCGTGCGACACTTTCTTGATAGTTGCCACTTATAGAGCACAAGAATCGCCGTTGGAAGTGAACAATAAGTTTTCGTGGCGAAAGCTCCAAAATCACAAAAAACAGTCTTAATTCAACATAACTGCCATTATGTCGATATAAAAATTCGGCAAAATTCGAAAGAAAATCGCCAGAGACGCGTCCGTGTTGTCGACTCTGGCGAAATTTTGTTTACGTTGGATTTGCAAGTTGTAATTATGGTTTTGATTGAGCCAGTGATTTGGTCTGAGTCCATTTGATTGGCTCGGATATCTGCCAACCCATGTACGGCTTCTGCCACTTAGGCAAGCGGTCAAACACACTCAATAAATCTTTCGTAAATTGGCTCTGGTTTAACTCCATCCGGCAGATAACAAGTTCGAGCAACTCCAACAGAGCCCTCACTTTGTACTCATACAGCCTACTCGACTCGGGCTCGGTAACAAAAGACACTGGGAAACGTTTATTCCATATTCTTCTACCATGAGCGCATTGATTTCTGGCAAGCGCAAGGCTATGAAGACCGGTTTGCGCAAATCTGACATGGTTGGGCAAACTCAGGCGTTCGTAAAATTTTAGCTGCAGCTCTATATCCAGAGCAGAAATCCACTTGGATAACGAACCAAAAGTTAAAATGGGAGTTAGATACCAGACGGGTGGTAAATTTTGTTCGCTGTACTTAGATCGGAATTCCCTTACCTTTGGTTCGATTGATGCACGCCATGTGTGTTGGAGATTTGAGGTCAAGGATTTGTGCAAATAAGGATCTCTGAAATACTGCGAGTCCAAATAGGCAAACGGAGAGTTGTCTTTCTCTAGCGATCCCATATATTCAATCCATCCGGCTCTGATCGCCTTTTCCACTTTCAATAGCCAAAATGTCAAGACGTTACTCAGCCGGTCGTCAAACGTGATAGTTTGATACACAGTCGTGATTGAGACTTTTTTACGAAATTGACTTGTGCCTTGTTAGGCGCCCTCATAAAATAGCCCCTTGACGAACTCTGTTTTGACCCCGCCGGAGTCAAAAATGAAACCATCAAGTGGGAAAATTCATAATAAGGGTTTCCGTATG
>CALKKK010000078.1 GCA_937995395.1 uncultured Sutterella sp.
GTGTGGGTGACGTGTTCGAAAAGCGCTTCAAGAGCATCGGCTGGACGGTCACGAGACCCGATGCAGGAGATTTCGGGCACGCCGTTTTGGCCACTAATTTCAAGGATCAATCGAAATTTGACGTGTTGCTCTGCGGGCATCTCGACACCGCTCAACCGCAGGGCAACGCCGCAAAATATCCGCTCAAAGTGGTTGGGACGCAAGCGCACGGCGCCGGCGTTGCCGATGACAAAGCCTCCATTACCGCCGTTTGGTGGATCTGCCGCGATTTGCCGCAGAGTATTCTTAAGAAGTTGCGTATTGCCGTGTTGCTCGTGCCCGGCGAAGAAGTGGGCGGGGGCGATCACGACAAAGCCGTGATCGAATACGGTGGACGCGCCAAGTATGCGCTCGTTTACGAGCCCGGCCGTCCGGGCGGCCACTTTGTGCGCGTGAGAAAAGGCTGCACGTGGGTGACCGTTGACTTCCAAGGCGTGGCGGCTCACGCCGGCAACAACCCCCAAGACGGCAGAAACGCCATCGATGCGCTGTCTTTGGCTGTGCCCAAAATCAACGCCGTGGCCGCAGGTTTTGACGGTTTGACCATCAGCACGGGTGTCGTTAAGGGAGGAACCGTTCCCAATACCGTGGCAGCGCAAGCCAGCGTGACGTTCGATATGCGGTATTTAAGAGACAGTGATCGCGATGCCGCTTTGGCGCAAATCGAAAAGCTTTGCAAAGCCGGTTTTGCTCCGGGCGTGACTGCAACCGTTTCGTATCCGTACAAGGGACCGGCCATGGCCGAAACCGAAGCGTCGCAAAACTTGCGTCGCATCATTCAAAATGCGGCTAAAGATCTCGGTCAGCCGCAGGGCGATTGGCTCATTGTGGGCGGATCGTCCGACGGCAATGTCTTGTCGGGTGCCGGTGTTGCGGTGGTAGACGCCATGGGGGTGTGCGGCGGCAACCTGCACAACCCGGAAAAAGAGTACATCGATCTCACAACGGTTGAACCCAGAATCGCACTGGGTCGAAAGACGCTTGAGTTGCTGGCTCAAAATCTGAAGTAAAAAACGATCGTGCAAGGACTGAGAGGTCAGCGCCCGCGGTCCGTTTTTGTAGCTGTTCGTAGGAAAAACCGCAACGAAAGAGGGTGTCATAAAAGTCGTATGTCAGAGAGCGACTTTTGGACACCCTCTTGCTTACTCGCAAGAATATTGGCAATTGCCAATGGCATTAGAAAAAGAGATTAAATGAATTAGAAAACAGAATTGGTAATAAGAATATCTAATAGTATGATAGTGGCAAGCTGAAATTTCTGTATTTCGAAAGGACGATACTTCCGATCGACAATCCGCTCTTTTGTACAAAGGGTTGCGATCGGTCAACCGTTGCGACAAGCATCGATCGGCAGTCGTTCGCAAAAACACAAGGAGCTTGCCATGCAAACCTCGAATATACCGTTTGCCGTCCGCCGACGCGATATGTTGACAGGCCTTTTCTCTGCTGTCGTTCTGTCTTCTCCGGTCGCCTCATTTGCAAAAAATATAACTGCAGGTGTCGGGACTTCCTCATTGCCGACTCGACAACTCGGTGCACTTGGCGTCTCGGCGCTCGGGCTCGGTTGCATGTCGATGAATAGCGGCAACTACAATCCGCCACGCGACACCCGATCGATGACGCGCGTGATTCACGCGGCTTTTGATCGGGGTGTGACGTTATTTGACACTGCCGAAGTTTACGGGCCGTTCATCAACGAAGAACTCGTCGGCTCGGCACTGTCGGATCGTCGCAGCAGCGTCGTGATTGCCACCAAGTTCGGCTGGGAGATCGACTATGCCACCGGACGACGTACCGGCAAACTCGACAGCCGACCCCAACATATCCGTGAAGCTGTTGAAGGATCGTTGCGCCGCCTCAAGACCGATTACATCGATTTGCTCTATCAACATCGCGTCGATCCGCGCATTCCGATCGAAGATGTGGCCGGCGTAATGAAAGACCTGATGACCGAAGGCAAGATTCGCTATTGGGGGATGAGCGAACCGGGGTTGGCAACGTTGCGACGTGCCCATGCCGAATGCCCGGTGTCGGCCGTCCAAAACGAATATTCGCTGCTCACGCGAGATCCGCAAGAAGGCGTGCTTGCCGCTTGCGAAGAACTCGGGATCGGTTTTGTCAGTTGGAGTCCGTTGGCAATCGGTTTTCTGACGGGCACCATCGACGAAGATACGCAGTTTAACGAACCGGGCTATACGGACTATCGACTTTCCAATCCGCGCTTTACCAAAGAAGCACGCCGGGATAACAAGCCCTTTGTCAAGTTGCTGCAACGTTGGGCAAGACAAAAGAACGCAACGCCGGCGCAGATCGCACTGGCTTGGCTTTTGGTGCAAAAGCCTTTCATCGTGCCGATTCCCGGCATGACAAACGAAAATCATTTGAACGAAGATTTGGGTGCCGTCAACGTGAACTTCAGTTACGACGAATTGGCGCAGTTTAACCGCGAACTTGAAACGTTGACCGTGCACGGCGTGCGCTTGCGCCCGGGGTTGATGGAGCTTTCCGCAATCGAAGCGCCGTTAAAGACCGAATAATACAAAAGGAGAAAGTCATGACCGAACTGACTCGCCGCAATCTTTTGGCCGCCGCAGGTGCATTGGCTGCAGGTGCCGTTTATGCAACGCCGAAACCTGCAACTGCTGAAAAGGCTTATCCTCGTCCGCAAGGCATTCCGAAGGTCTATTTCACACCGACTATCAGTGATGAAACTCTTGTGCAAGCTTTTGACCGTGTTCGCAGCCGTCTGACCGGCCGAGTAGCGATAAAGCTGCATACGGGTGAGCCCGGCGCACCGTATTTGCCGCCGCGACATCTGGCTCGCGCACTGCAAAAAACGGTACCCGACAGCTCCATTGTCGAATGCAATACGCTCTACGACGGTCCTAGACACACAACGCAAGGGCATCGCAAACTTCTGAAAGAAAACGGTTGGACATTTTGCCCTGTCGACATTATGGATGCCGAAGGAGAAGTTATGCTGCCGATACCGGGCATGAAAGAGTTTTTCGATCGCCAATGGGCAGGCCCCGGCATGAAAGTGCCGTTTACGCCCGGCAATCATCTTCGAGAAATTGCTGTAGGAAAAAATTTGCTTAACTACGATTCGTTGCTGGTGTACACGCATTTCAAGGGGCACGCTTCGGGCGGCTACGGCGGCTCTCTCAAAAACATTGCAATCGGTTGTGCCTCCGTACAAGGCAAGCGCATGCTTCATGGCGACGGGTGGATTAAAGGCGAACTTTTTCAGGAGCACATGGTCGAGGCGGCAAGAGGCATCGTTTCGCATTTCGGGCGCAATGTGGTTTATGTCAACCTGCTGATGAATATGTCGGTCGATTGCGACTGTGCCGGTATGGCCGCCGCCGAACCCAAGGCTCCCGATCTCGGCATTCTTGTTTCCGACGACCTTTGGGCAATCGACAAAGCCTCGGTCGACATGGTCTACGCTTTGCCCGAAGCGCAGAAAAAAGATCTCGTCGAGCGTATCGAGTCACGCAAAGGTTTGCGCCAGCTTGAATATATGGGCGTGCTCGGCATGTCGTCCGACAGCTATGAGCTGATTCGCATTTGATTTTTTTCGATTCGATTTTGCTTGAAATAAGGAGAAACATAAGTATGCAATCCTTCGATTTATTTTTACCGACTCGCCTGATTTTCGGATGCGGTCGCCTGCCCGAACTTGCAAAAGCCGCCGAAGGTTACGGCAAAAATATTTTGATCACCTACGGCGGGGGCAGCGTTGTGCGAAGCGGTTTGCTGCAGCAAGTCAAGGACCTTTTTCCGGATTGCGAAATCAGCGAATTGTCCGGAATCGAGCCCAATCCGCGCGTGACTTCCGTGCGTAGGGGCGCCCAAATTTGCAAGGAAAACAAGATCGATTTCATCATTGCCGTGGGTGGCGGCAGCGTGCTCGATGCAACAAAAGCCATTGCCGCTGCGGCTCTTTACGAGGGCGATGCATGGGAGTTGGTCAAAGACAGCACTAAGGTCAAAAAGGCTTTGCCGATTTTTGCCGTGCTTACTTTGGCCGCCACAGGCAGCGAATACGACAGCGGGGGCGTCATTTCCAATTTGGAGACAAATGAAAAACTCGGTGTGGTCGCACCGGTACTTTTTCCTGTCGCCTCGATTTGCGATCCGTCCTACACCTGCACGGTTCCGGCTTGGCATACAGCGTGCGGTGCCGCCGACATCATGTCGCATACGTTCGAGCAATATCTTGTTGCCCAAGGCAACGAAATTACCGACAGTTTTTGCGAAGCGATGCTGCGTACCGTCATCACCAATACGCCTAAAGCCATTGCAAATCCCGACGATCTCGAAGCGCGATCCGAATTGATGCTCGCGAGTTCCTTCGGTTGTTGCGGTATTCTCGCCATCGGCCGTACACCGAGTCCTTGGCCCTGTCACGGCATCGAGCATGAAATCTCGGCATTTCATGACATTACGCACGGGGCAGGCCTGGCAATTATCACGCCGCACTGGATGCGCTACTGTCTTACGCCGCAAACGGCAGCGCGTTTCGCGCAGTACGGCGTGCGTGTTTGGGGGCTCGATGTCGGTGCCGATCCGATGGAAACAGCCAAGTTGGCAATCGAAAAAACAGCGGAATTCTTTGTTTCGATCGGTATCCCAAGCAGGCTTTCCGACTTGGGTGTGACCGACGAACACTTCGAAGAGATGGCGGATCATCTGCAAACGTGCTGGTGGCCGTTGGAAGGGGCATTGCGTCCGATTCGAAGAGAAGACGTGTTGGCAATCCTGCGTGCATCGTTTTAATGAAAAGGACTGTGAGGAACAAAAGCCCGCAGTCCTTTTCCATGCAATCTCAGAAGTAAAAACCTTCCGAGATCGTATTGCTTGTTTGGTGCGACTTCTTACAATAGAAAGAAATCGCGCCATTTTGTGCGCCGACTCAGACAAGCGAGGTTGCCATGCGCCAAACCCGATCTCGTAGTACACGCTTTTCCCGTTCGCTTCTGGCTCTTGCCGTTGCCGGCGTCTTTTCAACTGCAAGTTATGCAGCAGCAATAGAAACCAATTGGAGCGCGATCCACCTTCAAGAAGCTTGGGCGCAAGGCTTTACCGGGCAAGGCGTGACGTTGGGCATCTTTGATCTTGGGGTCGACGGGCGACATCAGGCTTTTGCCGGAAAAAATAACGAATACCTCTATTCCGACGAGTACGCAAAATACTATCCGGATGCGCTCACATCCGAGCAATGGAGTCATCGCAATCACGGAACGCACGTGGCCGGTATTATGGTCGGTCAGGGGTATGGCGCAGCTCAAAATGCTTCTTTGGTTGTTTTGACGCCCGCGTGGGAGACCTTGTCCGATACCATCAAAGAGATCCATGAGCTATATATGAAGGCTCTTGATGCGTATCCCGAAGTTCGTATCTGGAACAATAGTCTGGGTTGGAATTTTCAACTGAACAAATACGCCGGAATACCTCGCGATGACATGACCTTAGTGTCGGAGGTTTTCAATAAGGCAGTCAAAACCGATCGCGTGCTGGTTTTCGCGGCCGGCAATGAAGGCGGCATTGTTCCCAATAGCCCTGTTAAGGATGGTCTGCAAGCGCATAAGTATGCCGGACACCTTGTGAACGTCATCAATATCGATGCCGATCGACTAAACGGCTCGAGTAGTCCTTTGTTTCACGAGCTTCAGCTGGGCCAGGACGTGCTTCGTACGAACTTGGGGGTGTTTGCCTCGGTTTGGTCGATCGCGGCTCCCGGAACCGAAGTTCCGAGCGCTCACGCCGGCACTGGTTCCGAAACATTGAACCTAACCGGCACTTCCATGGCTACACCCTTTGTCGCGGGAACCCTTGGGCTTGTTGAAGAAGCGTTTCCATGGATGACTTCCGAACAGCTGACCGACGTCGTCTTAAGCACTGCTACACCCATGCATCAAGTCACTGGCGTTGCCGAGGGCGGTTTCGAAGAAGTTGTGATCACCGATGTCCAAACGCTTCGCACAGATAGCGAATTGAAGCACAACGTTTGGAACCAAGGACAGCGCAATAACTACCGGTTCTGGGACGATCAATATGAGGTGTATAACGAATCCGTGGCCTTTGTCTATTGGCATGGCCGAGGCGAAGATTTCGATCGTGCTACGTTTAAAGAGACATTGCGTCAAAAAGCCGAGGCTTTGGTCGCTGAAAAATATGCCGAAGATTTGGATGCCATAGAGTGGATGGTTGGGGATCAAGAGGCGTTAACCGAAAAACTCAACGCAGCACATGAAAAATGGATTGAATACTTTGTCGAAAACGTTGTCATTATTGAAAACTCGCTCGGTAACGGTCTTTTGAATGCCGGCAAAGCCGTGGGCGGTCTTGCCACGATCGACCTCAACCGCATGGCGCGCTGGGATGACACCGAGAACAAATGGACGCTTCCGACGGTCGGCAACAATGAAAGCAGTACCCAACAGATCAATTACACTCTGACGCTTAAAGGCGACGGCGTCAGTCGCTTCACCAACAACATCAGCGAAGTGCGTTGGGATCCGACGTTGCATATCTGCACGGTCGAACAACTATTTGCCTACAGCGATGCGATCAAAAGCGGGATTACGGAGAATTGGTATTCACAGTTCGATGAGCTCAAAGCGCCTGACAATGCCGATCTGCCCATCGGGATGGTCGTCACGGGTGAGTCGAAATCAGACCAAGAAAACACGGCAGGTACTCTGGTGATGACCGGCAATGTTCGCTTGTCGGGCGAAATCGATGTTCTCAATAATGCCGTTTTGATTGTCAACGGCTCCGTGGCCGGGCTTGACTCTCAAATCCAAACATTTGCAAAAACTGAAGCGGCTTTGTCCGGCCTTGTTCGCAGTGACGGTACAGGCACGATCGGCGGCAACGGCACGATCCAAAACCTTATTTCTTACGGGGTTTTGTCGCCGGGCGACGATACGGCGGTTGACTCCGTAGGCACACTCACGGTGACGGAAACGCTCACGATTGCCGGTGGAACGATTTTGCTAGACGTCGGCGAAAACAAGCATGATCAAATCGTTGCGGGCACAATCAAGTGGAACGGTGCATCTTCCGGAGATGCACAAGCGGCATCAGACTCAAATCTGACTTTCCATTTGCGTGCGGGCGACTACATTGCCAAGGATTTCACGTTTGATCCGAAGGATTTTTTCGTTGTCACTGAGCAAACGGCACAAAAGCCCGAATTTTCTTCGGCAAATGCACAGATTTCAATGAAAAACTTTACCTTGTCTGATAAACAAGACAGTGGAATATGGACGTTGACGCGCAAGCAAAACTCCATGCAAAAGCTCGCCGATGAGGCGGATTTGGATGCCGTCGGTCAATCACGCTTGGCGCGATTGGATGCCGGGGCGAAGCATTGGCTTCCGGCGCGCAGGCAATCGTGACCTGGTTGGATCGCAAGAGCGACGATAAGACTTTTGACCAAGCCAAGGCCGAAATTGCTGCCGAGATCGCCAAGCTTAACGGCGACGACCACAAGCTGTTGGATGCCGCCCTCATATCTCGCACCTCGCGCATTCGCGAAATCGCGGCGATGAATCCGGCTGAAAACTTGGCCGAAGCTCAAAGACGCGTCGTTGCAACCCTTTCTTACGACAACATGCGAGCCGATGTTCCGAGAGGCGACATTGAAACCAATCTTGCAACTGTTGCAGGCGGAATGAATTTGGGGTTGTCCAACGGCACATTCGGTTGGCGCTTGGGTGCGTTTATGGACAATACCGAAGGCTCGAACAACGCAACCGAACTCAAAGGCACCGGCGTTTTTGCATCTGCCGATATCACGCATGATGCGGCAGGCGTCCGTCTTTTTGGGGGCGTGACGGCAGGCTGGGCGTCGGACAAACGCGAACGTCGTTTGACTGTTGCCGATCAAAATCAGCACTTTACCGCACGCAGCGAAAGTTTCTTCGGTTCGGTCTCGGGCGGCGTTGGTTTGCCCGTTTCGGTGACAGACACGTTTGAAGTGTTCCCGTATGCAACGCTCTCTTACGACGTGATCCGTCGCGGTTCTTTTGACGAAGGTAGCGGCGCCGGGGCGCAAGAATGGGATGCGGAAACGCTGGGAAGTGCAGCGCTTGAAGTCGGCTCCGGTTGGCAGGCAACGTTTGTGGACGACCGGGCAACATGGACGCTTGCCGGCAAAGCCGCGTGGCGCAATCGTTTCCATCGTGATGAAGCTGAAAATTACGCTTGGTCGGGGATTGGCGATACGGCAACGGAAGACTTTTTCCTCAACAAGAATTCCGGACTCTTGCGTTTGTCGGTGACGTACCAAGGATCGGAAAACCAAACGTTCACGGTGGCAGTCGACGGCGAAGCGGGAGACTCCGGCACCAAGAGATTGGGTGCTCAGGCGCAGTGGGTTTATAAGTTCTAGTTGGACGGGGCGAGCTTGCTACGCCGCAAAAGCGAAGCAAGCCGTCAGCGGAAAATTTCTCAAAACCCCAGCCCGCTTGTTACACTTAGGGAATTATGAGTTTCTTCAAGAATCTATTCTTCGGTTCCGCTCCCGAAGTAAAGGAAGTTCGCATCGTGAATTCCGAAGTGACCCGCGAGCGTATCGAATTTATCCTGCCTGCCATCGCTCGTTGGAAAGACTTCATCCAAGAAGTCGACGGCGACATCGTGCAGTTTATGGTGAAGGTGCGCTCGGAAAGCATGTCGACGTGCGAAAGCTTTGCGCACCACTGTCGGCGCGTGTATTACTCGCCGACGGCATCTTTGCGCCGTGCGTTTGAGGCTGCCTTGGGCGATCCCGAATACCAGGAACTTGTTTACGAAATGCTCCCGTCGTTTCGTCGTAAGACCATCTTGGGACAGTGGGGCACACAGCGTGTCGTGGCACCCTTGACGCGCGAAGAGTATCGACTCGCCAAGAAGGGAAAAGAGTGGAGAAATGTCTCGACCGACTTCTTGATTGAAAACTTCTCGCCTTGGGCCGTTTACGTCAAGGTCTACGATTTTGAAGATCCCACGGGCTTGGGGAGAAATCTCGGCGCCTTTTATGCGGGCTTCGAATACCATCACGACGAAGTGCGTATCTTTTGCCAAATGGTGGGCAAAGACCTGTTTGAGCCCATCGACTACCACGAATTCAGAATGCCCATTGGCTCGACCTTGGGCGAGTCGGTCGACAACTGGAAGTACGACATGCCGTACCGAACGATGTTAAAGGAGGACTTTGCCAAAGCGGGCAAAATTTCTGCCGACAAGTTCGATCAAATGAAAGACGACTATGCCCGTCAAGTCGGCAATATCTTGTTCCCGATTCTCGTGACGCTTTTTAAAGAAGAACCCGAAGCCAAGTTGATGGCCTACGATACGGGACTCGGGCAATTTGTCGAAACGGAAGAACCCGTTGAAATCGGCCGCTATGAAGTCAATCTCGACTTTAGAAAAGTCAACCACCTGATTCGTCAAAAGATCGTGCCGGTGATTTTGCCGGGTTAAGAAAAAGAGAAGCTCAAAAACAATTTCGGCGCCAAGGAAACTTATTTCTAAGGCGCCGAAATCGTTTGAGGAGAGAAAAGGTTACTTGGCCAAGCGAATCGTTACGGGCTTCTTGCCGCTCGTTTCAACGGCCTTCAAAGCTTCTTCGCTCATTTCGCCCAAGGGGACCAAATCGGGCGAGTGGCGGAAAGACCCCTTGAAGATGGCCAGATTGCCCCACGGGATGTAGTAAGAAATGGTGCCGCGCACCGGATCGCATTCTTGCGGTGCCGAACCCAAGCTCAAGGACTTGGGCGGCGTGGCGATACGTTCAAGCGAGCCGAAATTGTCGAAAACGAGCGTGATCGGCAACTGGGACACAAGACTCTTGGCGGCATCGTTGCCGTTCAATTCAGCCGGATAGGCTTGGTTGTCTACGACAAATTCAATGGTTTGACTCATGACAGTACTCGAAAAAAGTGCAAAACAAACGGGTAAAACGATTCGGGCAAACATAGCGAAAACCTCCGTTATTGGTTGAGCCACTTCACAATATCGGCCGGTGCCGATCCCAAATCGGAACTTGTGGCATGAAATTCAGGCATCACCTTGGCCTTGGGGCAAAGGTCTTTGAGTTCAGCAATGGCGCCGTCGGCCGGAGAACTGCCCGAAGTGATAAACGGATAAACGGTTTTGCCTTCCAAATGATGGTCGTTTAAAAACGTCCACATCGGCACCGACAAGCCGCCCCACCAATAAGGAGACCCCAAGTAGACGGTGTCGTATTGCGACAAGTCGGGAATAACCGTCTTGATTTCGCGACGAGCGCCTTTTCTCTTTTCCTCACGCGCCCCATAGGTCATGTCGCTGTAAGCGGCTGCGTACGGTTCCTTGACCTCCAACTGCAAAAAGTCTGCGCCAGTGGTTTTTTGAACAGCACGCGCCAATTCAAGCGTGTTGCCTGTGCGAGAGTAGACGATGACGATCGCCTTTTTGCCGGAAGCCAAAATCGAGTTCGTTGACATGAGAGCGGTGCCGGCGACGGCCGTTGCCAAAACTTGACGACGAGTTATGCGGAACATGTTTATCTCCTCGTTATTTATACCAAAAACTAATGATTGATGCAATTTTGATCGACTTTGACCGTTTTGGGAGAAAAACGGATCAAAGTCGACGAAAAACACACCGATTTGAGAAAATTAGGCAAGGTTTTCGGCGACGAACAAAATCGCGCTTTCGAACAATGCCGAGCAATCGGACAGTCCGGTGCCGGTGTTAGACTTTTGGACATTCCTCTCCATTGTTTTGGGCAAGCGTTATGGTCGATACCATCCAAATTCGCGGTGCACGCGTGCACAACCTAAAAAACATCGACGTAGACGTGCCGCTTGGCAAAATCGTGGCCATTGCCGGCCTGTCAGGCTCGGGCAAGTCCTCGCTTGCGCTCGGTATTTTGTATGCGGAAGGCTCGCGCCGTTACCTTGAGGCGCTCTCGACCTATACGCGCCGACGCATGACGCAGGCGCCCAAGGCCGATGTGGACGAAGTGTTGCATGTGCCGGCGGCATTGGCGCTGCGTCAACGACCGAGTATTCCCGGCATCCGCAGTACGTTCGGTACGGGAACGGAACTTCTCAACAGTTTGCGACTGATGTTCTCGCGCTTAGCCAACCACCGTTGCCCCAACGGCCACTATGTGCCGCCGACTCTCAATGTGGCTGCCGAAAAAGCCTTGACGTGCCCGGAGTGCGGCGAAGTTTTCTATGCGCCTTCGGCAGAAGATTTGGCCTTTAACAGCCAAGGGGCTTGTCGCACGTGTTCGGGCACGGGCATCGTACGAACGGTGGATCGAGCAACGCTCGTGCCCGATGAAAGTCTCACGATTGACGACGGCGCCGTTGCACCCTGGAATTCGCTCATGTGGTCTTTGATGACGGATGTTTGTCGTGCGATGGGCGTGCGTACCGACGTTCCCTTCAAAGACCTGACCGATCAAGAAAAAGACATTGTCTATAACGGCCCTGCCGTTAAAAAGCATATCTTCTACAAACCCAAACATTCTTCTGCGGAATCGGCGGGAGAACTTGACTTTACGTACTACAACGCCGTCTATACGGTTGAAAATGCGCTCGCTAAAGTCAAAGATGAAACCGGCATGAAGCGTGTGGCGAAGTTCCTGAAAGAAGACGTTTGCCCCGAGTGTCACGGTTCTCGACTGTCAGCTGCTGCCCGAGCGCCGAGGCTGCGCGGCATCGGTTTGGACGAGGCCTGCCGCATGACGTTAACCGAACTGGTGGAGTGGGTTAAGGGTGTGCCCGAGACACTGCCCGAAGACATGCGTGCGATGGCCGAAAGCATCTGTTCGTCTTTTTTGGATACGGCCAAGCGGCTGATGGATTTGGGATTGGGGTATTTGACGCTCGATCGTGCAGCGGCAACGCTTTCAACGGGTGAACGTCAGCGCATGCAATTGGCCAGAGCCGTGCGAAACCGTACGACGGGCGTGCTCTACGTTTTGGACGAGCCATCGATCGGGCTGCATCCTGCCAACATCAAAGGCTTAATCGGCGTGATGCGCGATTTGGTTGCCGACGGCAATTCGGTGGTTTTTGTGGATCACGACGTCGAGATTTTGAACGCTGCCGACTGGATGATCGAAATGGGCCCGACGGCCGGCGCCGGTGGCGGAACGCTTGTGGCGCAAGGGACACTCGAACAAATTGAAGCTGATCCCAAAAGCTTGATCGGGCCGTTTTTGAGCCGCAAGACGGTGCGAATGCGTCAAGAACTTACCCGAGAGCAAATGTTTGACTTGGGCACCATCACAATGCAAACCGGACCGATCCATACGGTGCGCCCTCTGTCGGTAAAAATTCCCAAAGGGCGTTTGACGGTCGTGACCGGCGTTTCGGGCTCGGGCAAGTCGACGATGGTTTTGGAATCCCTCGTGCCTGCGTTACAAAACAAAATGGCGGGTAAACCGCTGCCCGATCACGTCAAAACGATTGATGCGCCCGAAATCAAGCAGGTCAAGCTGATTGACGCTTCGCCCATCGGCATCAACGTGCGCTCGACCGTGGCCACCTACGCCAATGTGCACGACGAGTTGCGCAAGGTTTTTGCACGTACGGAAAACGCCAAAACACTCGGCTGGAAGTCAAGCGACTTTTCCTACAACACCGGAAAGCTGCGTTGTCCGGTCTGCGACGGCACGGGCGTAATCAGTCTCGACGTGCAGTTTTTGCCCGATGTGGAAATCCCGTGCCCCGAATGCCACGGCTCGCGCTATGCGGCAGATGCTATGAAGGTTTTGCACAAAAACAAAGAGGGCGAGGGTTATTCGCTACCGCAAATCATGGCGATGGACGTCACCGGTGCCCTGAAGGCTTGCGACGGGCTAAAGGTTGTGAGTCAGCGCTTAAAGGTGCTCGAAGATTTGGGGTTGGGCTACTTGACGTTGGGAGAGGCAACACCGTTACTTTCGGGCGGCGAAGCACAAAGATTGAAGTTGGCGTCCGAAATGGGCAAAGTTCAGTCCGATTCTGTCTTTGTGTTTGACGAACCCACAATCGGTTTGCATCCCTTGGACGTACAAACGCTGATGCGGGTTTTCCAAACACTCATTGAAAACGGCGCAACCGTGATCGTCATTGAGCACGATCTGGACGTCATTCGCAACGCCGACTGGATTGTCGATTTGGGACCGGGCGGCGGAACAGAGGGCGGACGCATTGTCGCTCAAGGAACACCTTCCGATATCAAGGGGATTTCCGAAAGTCAGACCGGTCGATATATATAGACAATGGCTTTGCGGTCGCGTTGGGAAATCGGGCGTGCAAAAATTTTTCACTTAGCGTATAATGCGCGCTTCTCGTGTATTGACGCACGAGAATTTTTTGTTCGGCCCTTGAGCTTTTGTAGGCTCATAGGCTTGTAAATAGCGCGTTGCGGCGCTCTTCCGAGGTGCTTGAAAATTCGTCACACCGTCACTGCCGCAACGTTAGACATTAACCTTGGAGATAAAAAATGTCCGTTAGCATGCGCGAAATGCTCGAAGCCGGTTGCCACTTCGGCCACCAGACCCGTTTCTGGAACCCCAAGATGGGCCAGTACATCTTCGGTGCTCGCAACAAGATTCACATCATCAACCTCGAAAAGACCGTTGCCAAGCTCGCTGAAGCCGAAAAGTTCATCCGTGATCTTTCTGCTCGCGGCGGTAAGGTTTTGTTCGTCGACTCCAAGCGCGGCGGCCGCGACATCATCGTCGAACAGGCTCAGCGCGCCGGTTGCTGCTACGTCGATCAGCGCTGGTTGGGCGGCACGCTCACCAACTTCAAGACCGTGAAGCAGACCATCAAGCACCTCAAGGACATGGAACAGACCATGGCCGACGGCGGCTTGGAAAAGATGAGCAAGAAGGAAACCTTGGACTTCACCCGCGAAGTTGAAAAGCTCAACAAGTCCATCGGCGGTATCAAGGACATGACCAGCTTGCCCGATGCATTGTTCATCATTGACGTCGGCTACCACAAGATCGCCATCCAGGAAGCCAACAAGCTCGGCATCCCGGTCGTGGCCGTGGTCGATACCAACCACAACCCCGAAGGCGTCGATTACGTCATTCCGGGCAACGACGACTCCGGCAAGGCTGTCGCCATCTACGCCGGCGTGATCGCCGACGCCGTGTTGGCCGGCAAGGAAGCCGCTCAGACCGGTGACAAGGCTGAAGAATTCGTTGAAGTTGAAGAAACTCCCGTTGCCTAATCTAAAGGCGGCTCGATAAGTTTTTCGACCGATTCGGCTCAAAGGAATTCCTATGAGCCGAAAAGAAAAAAGGGGCGCGGCTGGATAAAAATATCCCCGAGCCCTTTTTTCAAGTTTAAAATTTAATTTTTCTGTACGGTTTGATTTTCAAACCCAATCTACTCATACAAATAGGAGCTCAAAATGGCCGCTATTACCGCCGCAATGGTGAAGGCACTTCGTGAAAAGACCGATGCCCCGATGATGGAATGCAAGAAGGCCCTCACGGAAGCCGACGGCGACGCCGCAAAGGCTGAAGAGATTCTGCGCGTCAAGCTCGGCAACAAGGCGAGCAAGGCCGCTGCACGCGTGACCGCCGAAGGCGTTGTTGCCGTGTACGTTTCCGAAGATCGTAAGACGGGTGCTATCCTCGAAGTCAACTCCGAAACCGACTTCGTTGCCAAGAACCCCGAATTCCAGCAGATGGCTCAGGACGCCGTTCGCTTGGTCGCTGAAAACAACCCCGCCGACATCGCCGCTTTGAGCGCATTGTCTGCCGGTGACAAGACCCTCGAAGAAGTCCGTACCGCTCTCGTCGGTAAGATCGGCGAAAACATGACCTTCCGTCGTTTTGTTCGCATCGAAGCCAAGGGCGCTTTGTCCAAGTACGTGCACGGCGGCTCCAAGATCGCCGCTTTGGTTGACGTGGTGGGCGGCGACGACGAACTCGCTCACGACATCGCCATGCACATCGCCGCTGCCAAGCCCAAGGCTTTGGACAAGGACGGCGTGGACGCTGCTCAGATCGAAACCGAACGCCGCGTGGCCATCGAAAAGGCCAAGGAAGCCGGTAAGCCCGAAGCTATGCTCGAACGCATCGCCGAAGGTACGGTTCAGAAGTTCTTGAAGGAAATCACCCTCGTGAACCAGCCGTTCGTTAAGGACGACAAGGTCACGATCGGCCAGCTCTTGAAATCCAAGGGCGCTGAAGTTGCTACCTTCGGTTTGTACGTTGTGGGCGAAGGCCTCGAAAAGCGTACCGAAGACTTCGCTGCCGAAGTTGCCGCTCAGCAGGCTGCTGCCGCTAAGGCCTAATTTGCAACAGCGAATCTGATTTTTCGCAAAAAGTTGCAAGCGGTTTGACCGCACACTAAAAACGCGCTTAAGCACTATGGCTTAGGCGCGTTTTTTCGGGTATTATCTCGCCCAATGTGTAAAAACTTCCGTTGCTCGTGCGGCCGATTCGGTTGAAAGGTTCTCAAAAAGTGTCTTTCGACGCTTTTTTGCGGCTTTTTCCGGTCGATCCTCGGGGGCAAAAAACTTTTTTGGAGCTCGAAAAAATGTCTCACCATGACGAACAGTGTTGCTGCAAACCCAAGTACAAGCGCGTTCTTTTAAAGCTTTCCGGTGAGGCTTTGATGGGCCCCGATCAGTTCGGTATCAACCGCGAAACGCTGGCCGACATCGTTCAGGACATCAAGGAAGTCTTGGCTATGGGGGTCGAACTCGGTATCGTGGTGGGCGGCGGCAACATCTTCCGCGGTGTGGCTTTGGGCGCCACCGGCATGGATCGCGCCACGGGCGACTATATGGGGATGCTCGCCACCGTCATGAACGGTATGGCTTTGCAAGACGCATTGCGTCACGCCGGCGTCGAAGCCCGCGTGCAAAGTGCTTTGGCCATGAGCCAGGTTGCCGAACCCTACATTCGCGGTCGCGCATTGCGCTACCTTGAAAAGGGTCGCGTGGTGATCTTTGCTGCCGGCACCGGCAACCCGTTCTTTACGACCGATACGACCGCTGCTTTGCGCGGTGCCGAAATCGGTGCCGAAGTGATGCTCAAGGCCACCAAGGTCGACGGCATCTACTCGGAAGATCCCAAGAAAAATCCGAATGCGGAACTTTACAAGGAAATCTCCTTTGACGAGTGCATGAAGCGCGACTTGAAGGTGTTGGACGCCACGGCCTTTGCACTGTGCCGCGACCAGAAGTTGCCCATCAAGGTCTTTTCCATCACCAAGCGCGGTGCTATGCGTCGCGTCGTGATGGGTGAAGACGAAGGCACGTTGGTTTCCTAAGTTTTCGTTGCTAAAATAAACTTTTCGCTCGTAAAAAAGATTTTGCGAGCGAATCCGTTAGATTCTAAAAGGTACATATAACGATGAGCACCATCGCCGAAATTCATCAACAAACCGAACACAAGATGACGCGCACGATCGAAACCTTGCGCGAAAACTTCACCAAGTTGCGCACGGGTCGTGCCTCGACCGGTATTCTCGAACACGTGATGGTCGACTACTACGGTTCTCCCACGCCTTTGAGCCAGGTTGCCAACCTCGGTGTGGCCGATGCCCGTACCTTGACCGTTCAGCCCTGGGATCGCAAGATGGTTCCGCTCATTGAAAAGGCTATTTTGACGAGCGACTTGGGCTTGAACCCGGCGACCAACGGTGACTTGATTCGCGTTCCGTTGCCCGCTTTGACCGAAGAGCGTCGTCGCGAAATCACTAAGGTCGTGCGCGCCGAAGGCGAAGACGCCAAGGTTGCCGTCCGCAACTTGCGTCGCGATGCCA
>CALKKK010000079.1 GCA_937995395.1 uncultured Sutterella sp.
TAGCAAAAATCAAAAAGTCGCCCGAAAGAAAACGTTCGGACGACTTTGACGATAACAAATTTTAGGCCGGATTAGTAGAGACCGATCAATTTCCACCACGCCATGCCGGTTGTAAAGACCACCAAAACGCAGAATGTGACGATGCAGAAATTTATTTTGTAAAAACGCGGACGTATCCGTGTGTTTCTCAATCAACTTGTCGTGGACAATGGGCTGCCGTTCCAACCGAAGGCGGATCCCTTTTTGTCTCCGTCGAATATGCAACACCTCAAGCGTCTGCATGATGATTATTTGGCAGATCGCAATATCGTCAGCCGGGAGTTGATTCAGGAATAACCGAACGGTATTGGGCTTCCGCTAGAAAGCATAGGCATGTCGGAGCCAATGGGGACGATTTTTTAACGCACAGTGTTTGCAATCGTAAGAAAAACGAAACCTCCGAAAACGGACGCTTTCGGAGGTTCTTAACAGTGTCCCGAGTGTAGGGCTATTGCCGCAACACCCGAGTCCAAGGTCGTCGATTACACGATATCGACCTTTTCCACCTTTTCAATCACGACATCTTCCACGGGCACGTCGCCGTAGTAGTTGCGCGTCGACGTTCTCACCTTGCTGATGGCGTCGACAACGTCGCGACCCACGGTCACTCGACCGAACACGGCGTAACCCCAACCCTGACCCATGGGGGCGGTGTGGTTCAAGAAGTCGTTGTCGGCAACGTTAATGAAGAACTGGCTGGTAGCCGAGTGCGGGTCGCTCGTGCGAGCCATGGCAATCGTGTACTTGTCGTTCTTCAAGCCGTTGTCGGCTTCGTTTTCGATCGGTTCATGCGTTTCCTTCTGGATGAGGCCGGGCTCAAAGCCGCCGCCCTGGATCATGAAGCCGGCAATCACACGATGGAAAATCGTACCGTTGTAAAAGCCTTCGCGCACATAGCGCATGAAGTTTTCGCAAGTCTTCGGAGCTGCGGCTTCGTCGAGCTCAACGTCGAAGATTCCCATCGAAGTGGTAAATCGGATCATAAAAATTCAATTCCTTTTAGAAGTGCAACCAAAGTTAGTCTTTGATTTTGACGGAGCGAATTGTAACCGTTTTTACGGGAACGTCACGCATGCCCATTTTGACACCGGTCGGCGTCGACGAAATCTTGTCGACCACGTCCATACCCTTTACGACACGGGCAAAGACCGTGTAACCCCAGCCGTCGCGGGCGTTTTTGGCATCCAAAAAGTCATTGTCCACCGTATTGATAAAGAATTGTGCCGTGGCAGAGTGCGGATCGCTCGTACGTGCCATGGCCACCGTCCCGCGGGTATTGGCAAGACCTCCGCGAGCTTCGTTCACGATAGGCGCATTGGTGCGCTTTTGCTTCATGTCTTCGGTAAAGCCGCCGCCTTGAACCATAAAGCCGTCAATGACGCGATGGAAAATCGTGCCGTCATAGAAACCGGCCTTGGCATATTCGATGAAGTTTTTCACCGTAATGGGGGCACGATCGGCTTCAAAGCGAATCGTGATTTCGCCCATGGAAGTGTCCAAAACAGCTTCGTTTTCGGCAGCTGCCACCGACCCCGCAAAAAGCGGCGCCACGGCCAAAGTCAAAAGGCCCAAACGGGCACGCATCGAAAGGTTCATAGCTTTTTCTCTATTAAACAAACAATAAAAGGGAGAAATCCGACAAAATTTGCACAAACGCGATCGGTTTACCGCAAAAGTTTGTCGACTTCCTGAATTTTCTTACGCATCACGGCGTTTTGCGGCGCCAACTGCAACGACGTCGCAAAGGAATTCTTGGCTCTGGCCAAATAGAGGTTGCCGAGATTGGCGTGCGCCAAGGCAAAGTTGGGGCGCAGTGCCAGACACTTCTTTAAGAGCTCTTCGGCTCGATCCAAGTTGCCGATGGAAGAGTAGATCGCCGCCAAATTGTTGTAAGGCTCGGGCACTTCGGGGTAGCGCGTGATGAAGTCTTCCAAGAGTTCTCGGGCTCGCTCTTTTTGCCCCATGCGTTCAAACAGAACGCAACGCTGAAAACGCAACTGCACCGAAAGGGGATTTTCCTTGAGGCCGTCTTCGATAACGGTCAGGGCCAAATCGAAATTTTTGCGCGCAATGAGTTTGTCGACCAACGCCGGATACTCTTGAATGGGCACGATGCGGCCGGGATCGTCGGGGTCGTAGGTCTTGATCGAGACGGCTTGTGCTGCCGGTACGCTCAAGAAAAATGCCATGGCTGCACAAACACAAGAAAGCTTCAAAGAGTGTGACATAACTGCAAACAAAAATGCGAGAGCCCGAAAGAGCCGAAACAAACTGCGAAATCGGGTAAACGGACGAGTCAAAAAAGACAAATTACAAGCACCGAAATGCTAAACTTTGCCGATTGTAATGGAAACGAAGGTCAAAGCCGACAATTCGGCGCAAAACCTTTGTAACCGAATTTGGTTTGGGACTTACGAAAAGCATTTTTATGTCGCTCAAAATTTATTCGACGCTCACAAAAAACATCGAGGAATTTCAACCGCTTCAGGCCGGCAAAGTCGGTATGTATGTGTGCGGTGTCACCGTTTACGACTACACCCACATCGGTCACGGCCGCACCTTTGTGGCCTTTGACGTGATTCGCCGTTGGCTCGAAGCTTCGGGCTTGTCCGTGACGTTTGTGCGCAATGTCACCGACGTCGACGACAAAATCATCAAGCGCGCCGCCGAGCGCAACATCTCCACCAAGGAGTTGACCGATACCTATACCAAGGCCATGCAGGAAGATATGCTCGCTTTGGGTTGCTTGGCCCCGACTTTTGAGCCGCGCGCCACCGAATTCATCCCTCAGATGTTAAGCCTCGTTGAAAAGCTCGAAGAAAAGGGCTTGGCATACGCTGACGGCAACGGCGACGTGGACTATGCCGTGCGTAAGTTCGCGGGCTACGGCAAGCTTTCGGGCAGAACGCCCGACGACATGCGCGCAGGCGCTCGCATCGAAATTGCCCAAGCCAAACGCGATCCGCTGGACTTTGTGCTTTGGAAGGCCGCCAAACCGGGCGAGCCCGCCTGGGACAGCAAATGGGGGCAGGGGCGTCCGGGCTGGCACATCGAATGCTCGGCCATGAGCCGCCACTATTTGGGAGAGACTTTCGATATTCACGGCGGCGGCCCCGACTTGATCTTCCCGCACCATGAAAACGAAATTGCACAAAGCGAAGGCGCCAACGGCAAACCCTTTGCCCGCTATTGGATGCATTCGGGGCCGTTACGCGTACGCAAAGACGACGGCACCGAAGAAAAGATGAGCAAGTCCTTGGGCAACTTCTGGACCATTCGCGATGCTTTGAAAGAAACTAACGAGCGTTTTGGCGAGGGTAACGGCAACGAAGTCTTGCGCTTTTTCCTCTTAAGAAGCCACTATCGCAGCCCGATCAGCTTTAACCCGTCTTTGATCGAAGACGCCCAAAAAGGCTTGACGCGCTTGTACAGCACCTTAAAAGCCGTGCCTGCAACCGAGGTTGTTGTCGATTGGACAAACCCCTGGTGCGCCCGCTTTAAGGATGCCATGGACGACGACTTCAACACGTCTTTGGCCGTGTCCGTTCTCTTTGAAATGGCCACCGAAGTCAACCGTACGGGCGACGCGGCTTTGGCCGGTCAACTCAAGGCTTTGGGCAAGGTATTTAACATCCTGCAGCTCGATCCCGAAACGTTCTTAAAGGGCGCCGTGTCCGATTTGGACGAAGCGGCGATCGATGCCAAGGTCAAGGCGCGTTTTGAAGCCAAAAAGGCCAAGGACTGGGCCACGGCCGATGCGATTCGCAAAGAACTTTCCGCCATGGGCATTGTCATTGAAGACGGTGCCGAAGGCTCGACATGGCGCAGAGCGTAACGCCCCATTTGGTGCCTTGGTGGCATGAAGCCAAGGCCCATTTGGCCAAGCACCCCATTTTGGGAAGCGTTGTGGCGCAATTTCCCGATATGGGTTTGGAAGTTTGCGAAGACTACGTCAGAGCCTTGGTGCGAACCGTGTGCGGGCAACAAGTGAGCAACGCCGCTGCGGCCAAACTTTCTGCCAATGTCTTGACCGCAGCAGACAATGCCGGCGGTCTTGCGCTGGCTCGAAAGCTTGTCGATATGGGTACTGACGGTTTGCGTGCCTGCGGGCTGTCGCAAGGTAAGGCCGCAGCGCTCGCGGTTTTGATGGCGGGCGTCGTTGACGGGCGTTTTGCCCAAGAGCGCTTGGCTGCGATGGACAACGCCGACATCGGCAAAGAGTTGTGTGAAATCAAAGGGATCGGTCCCTGGTCGGTGACGATGATTTTGATTTTTGCGCTCGGACGAGCCGACGTGTGGGCCGGGCGCGATTACGGCGTGCGCAAAGCGATCGAAAAGCTCGGCGCCCGAGAAGAGAATTTTGAAGATTGTGCGCCGTTTCAAACGGCTGCGACGTGGTATCTGTGGCGTACGCTCACGGCAACCCCGGTGAAATATTAGTGTTGGACACGAAGGAAAAACAAAATGGCCAAACAGGTGTTTCTGGATTTTGAAAAGGAATTGGGCGATATCGCTGCCAAGATCGAAGCTCTTGAAAACGAAGAGTTGGAAAAGGGCACGGCCGATCGCTATGAAATCAAGCGCCTGGAAGGGGAGCTCACCCGCCGTACGGCCGAGGTGTACCGCGATTTGACGCCGGGGCAAACGACGTTGGTGGCGCGTCACCCCAATCGTCCGTATACGATGGACTATATCGACGCCATCTTTGAAGACTTTCATGAACTTCACGGCGACAGAATGTATGCCGACGATCAAAGCATCGTCGGCGGCTTGGCCCGTTTGGCCGAACATGCCGTGATGGTGATCGGGCATCAGAAGGGGCGTGACACCCGCGAGCGCACCCGCCGCAATTTCGGCATGACCAAACCCGAAGGCTATCGCAAGGCCTTGCGTTTGATGAAATTGGCAGAAAAATTCAATCTGCCGATCTTTACCTTTGTCGACACGCCGGGCGCATATCCCGGAATCGGTGCCGAAGAACGCAACCAGTCAGAAGCCATCGGTCGCAACATCTTTGAAATGACCAAGTTGCGCGTACCGGTGATCTCTACCATCATCGGCGAAGGGGGCTCGGGCGGCGCTCTTGCCTTGGCCGTGGCCGACGTTCTTTTGATGCTTCAGTACTCCACCTATTCGGTGATCAGTCCCGAAGGGTGCGCATCCATTTTGTGGAAGGATGCCAAAAAGTCCAATGAAGCCGCGCAAGCCCTGGGGCTGACGGCCGATCGTTTGTACGAATTGAATTTGGTTGACAAGGTCATTTCCGAACCCTTGGGGGGCGCTCATCGTGATCCCAAGTTGATGGCGTCCACCTTGAAGAAGGTTTTGGTCGATCAGCTAAAGATGGTGAAAGCCATGACCGTCGAAGACCTGATGGGACGTCGTCTGGAGCGTTTGTTGAGTTTCGGTCGCTTTGAGTCGCCCGAACCCTCGGCCGTGGCGCGTTTTGCCGACTTGTACTCCACGCGTTTGCACGAAGACGATGTCAAAGACGAAGTTAAAGACGCCCCTGCCGAAGTCAAAGAGCCCGTTGCCGCAACGCAAGACTCGGACGTAACGGATTTGGAAGTTAATGAGTCTGCGCCCAAAGCTAAGCGCACCGTGCGCAAGACGACGGTTAAAAAGCCCGCGGCAAAGAAGACGGCCGTGAAAACCGAAGAGCCGGCATCGGTTGTTGTCGACGAAAACAAGTCTGAAGAGTCACAATCTGAAGCGATTTCGGAAACTGAGGTTAAGGCCGCTCCCAAAAAGACGACGCGTACAAAAACTCAGCCCAAGGCAACCGGTAAAGGTACGACGGGGGAAGTAAAGCCCAAGCGCCGTCGCACGACTAAAAAGACGACTGAAGCTTAAGAACAATGGCTGAATCGGATAAAAAGCCCCGTGCGAAGAAAGCTTCGCGCGGACTCGCGTCTTTGCGAGAACAATTGACGACACTGGTGCGCACGACGATCGAAACGATTTCCGATCGCAGAGCCGCGCATCCCATGCAGGACTTCACTCTGGAGCCCGTCAATCCCGTGCGTGTGATTGTGGCGTATTCGGGAGGACGCGACTCGACGGCGTTGTTGGACGTTTTGGCAAGGCTTAAAAAGGAAAGTGCCTTTACGCGCTTGGCTTGCGTCACGGTGGTGCACGTGCACCATGGACTGTCCAAACACGCCGACGAGTGGGTAGATCATGCGCGCTTGACATGCGCCAAATACAGATTGCCTTTGTTGGTGGAAAAGGTTTACGTCAATCCCAATTCGGCTTTGGGAGTTGAAGCCGCTGCGCGTGAAGCGCGTTATCGCGTGCTTTTGAAAATTGCCAGAGAACACAGGGCCGACGTGATCATGACGGCGCATCACTTGGATGACAGAATCGAAACGTTCTTGATTCAGTGGATGCGAGGTGCCGGCGTCGAGGGGCTCTCAGCCATGACGCCCGTGCGTCCGATGGAGTCCGTCACCGAAGCCGACACGCAAGTCGTGTTGGCGCGTCCCTGGTTGGATGTCACGAGTCACGATATTCTGACTTACGCCACCAAAGCCAAGCTTTCTTGGATTGAAGACGACAGCAATACGGATACTCGCTTTTTACGCAATCTGATTCGCAACGACGTTTTGCCCATTTTGGACGAGGCTCGTGAAGGTTGGCGCATGGCAGCGGCGCGCTCCATCGGTTTGGTGAGCGAATCCGCGCAGGTTGTCAGAAGCGTGGCCACCGACGATCTCAAGCACTGTTTGGGGCCGCAGCCTGCAAGTTTGAATATTGCGAAACTTTTGGCTTTGCCCTTGGAACGCCAGTCGCTGTGTCTGCGCGCTTGGCTCTCTAGTGCCAAACTGAAGGCGCCGAGTCAGGTGAAGACCTTGGAAATTCTGCGACAGCTGCGCGATACGCAAAACGATACCAAGCTCTCTTTCAGACTTGAAGGCAAAGAGTTGCGCCGTTGGGCGGGGTGTCTTGTCCTGCGCGATCCCGTTCCCACAACCAAGGCTACTGACGCTTTGATCAAGGTTTTGAAGTGGCAGGGCGAAGAGGAATTAAGCCTTGGTATTTGGGGCGGGGTACTTCGTTTTGAACCGTGCCAAGAGGGTGAAGACGGGTTTGACGCCCAAAAACTTAAGGACGGAGCGCTTGAGGTCAGACCGCGCAAGGGCGGAGAGAAGATCAAGTTACACCGCCTGCGTCCGTCGAGAAACCTAAAGCAACTCTTTCAATCGGCAGGAGTGCCTTCTTTTGATAGGTCTCGCTTGCCTCTCGTATGGTTGGACGGCGAACTCATCTTTGCGGCGGGCTTGGGCATGGAAGTCAGAAGCTTTGCCGACAAGGATTTGGTCAAAGAACGCATTCGCTTGGTGTGGGTGCCCGATAAGCCTTTGTTGGCGCTCTAACGCAAGACAAAACAAGAACAAAAGAATCAATCAATGGCAAGAATTTCTAAAAAAGTCGCAGCCACGAGCGCCGATCTTTTTGGCGATGTTTTAATTGCGCAAAGCGGGGATTTGATTGCAGGCGTGGACGAAGCCGGTCGCGGTCCTTTGGCAGGACCCGTGGTGGCCGCCGCCGTGATTCTCGATCCGGACAATCCCATCGAGGGTTTGCGCGACAGTAAAAAACTGTCCGAAGAAGTGCGCGAGCGCTTGGCCGTGGAAATCAAGGCCAAGGCTCTCTGTTGGAGCGTGGCGCATGCGACTGTCGAAGAAATCGACGAAATCAATATTTTGCAAGCCACGATGCTCGCGATGAAGCGCGCGATCGAAGGTTTGACCGTCACGCCCGGCCTCGTTTTGGTCGACGGCAACCGCTTGCCGCCCGTGAAGCTTCCGATGGACGCGATTGTCAAAGGCGACGATTTGATTCCGGCCATTTCGGCCGCTTCCATCATTGCCAAAACAACCCGAGACGGATGGTTGCGTGAGATCGACAAGACCTATCCCGAATACGGCTTTGCCCAGCACAAAGGGTACGGTGTCAAAAGTCATGTGGCCGCGATTGAAAAGTACGGCATCCTGCCCGTGCATCGCAAAAGCTTTTCGCCCATTTGCGACATGCTCAAAAAAGAAGACAAGAGCGCAACTTAACGCCTGAAAATCAGGCAATTTCGAGAACAATCAATCGAAGGTGTGAGCATTTTGCAACATCGGTGTTTCTCTGAATAGGAACATCTGCCCAACTTTTTTC
>CALKKK010000080.1 GCA_937995395.1 uncultured Sutterella sp.
GGTGTACTTGTTGCGAGCCTGAGATTCGCCTGCAAAAGCGGCCCCAAAGTTTTTCGCTGTCCGACGCATTTGCCGGCGAATCTCAGGCTCGCAACAAGTACACCTATTTTGCCGAAGTGGCTCGCCGCGAAGGCTACGAACAGTTGGCCGAAATCTTCCTTTCGACCGCTCGTAACGAACAGGAGCATGCCCGCTTGTGGTTGGACCTCTTGGGCGGCATCAAGGATACGGCTGCCAACCTCCAGGCTGCTGCCGAAGGCGAAAACTACGAATGGACCGATATGTACGATCGTTTCGCCAAGGAAGCCGATGAAGAAGGCTTCCCCGAAATCGCTGCCAAGTTCCGTATGGTCGGCGCCATCGAAAAGACCCACGAAGAACGCTATCGCAAGTTGCTCAACAACGTGCAGATGAAGCAGGTCTTTGCCAAGGGCGAAATGACGATGTGGGAATGCCGTATTTGCGGTCACATCGTGGTCGGCAATGACGCTCCGGACGTCTGCCCGGTCTGCCACTACGCTCAGAGCTTCTTCGAAGTTCGCAAGACCAACTACTAATCTCGGTCTTGCCGTCGGCATGATTGTCGATGAGTGAAGAGATAATTAAGCCCGAAGTTTCACGACCTCGGGCTTTCATTTTTTCTGTCGGATTTGCTAATTACTTGTCGAAGATCGACGGATCTACGGCAGGCGTAATGACAGTGTCGGACCAATCCTTGACGCGGGCTTCCAACGGAATGCCGTCGGGCATCACCGGCTGAGAATAGTCCGGAATGGCATAGACCGTGGGCTCTCCCGGGGCCGGTGACGGTGCATAGGTGCTGCCGGGTTCGGGCAGGGGGCTTTCCGGCAAGCGCTTGACGGGCTGCGAGTCGATCACGGTTTCGGTTTCACGAATGAAATTGCTGCGTGTCGAGCCAGACGGTTGCGTCAACGTCTGAGGTGCTTCTTGCGGCGTCAAATCGATGCGTACGCCTTCGGACGTGGTCGGAGCCTGACTGACGGGCTGCGGTGTGCTTTGCGGCGTTTCAGGGGCCTTTTGAGGCGTTTGAACGTCTTCGACCGTTTCACGAATTTGAGACTGCTTCGGCGCTTGCGTTTGTACCGATTGCGACGTTTCGGTCGCGGGCACATTGTCGCCCTCAATGACTTGATGCGGCGTGTCTTTGGCAAGCTTCATGGGACCAGCCAAAGCCGGATCGGCTTCGATTAACGCCATGGCAAGTTCACGCACGGTTTCGGCATAAAAGTAGGAGCGGTTGTAGCGCATGATGGCGGCAAAGTTTTCCGTACCCAAGCGCCAAGTGTCCTGTTGCGGGGACTTCAACTGAATGAGCATCACGGGGGTATGACCGGGAACCAATGCCGACTCTTTGAGCTTGACGCCGGCAGCCTTGGCTTTGGCAAGCGTGGTGTGCGTTTTGCCACCGCCCGCTTTTAAGCGCTGGTAGAGCGCCGGCGTGGCTTCGCATTCCCAAGCGATGGGAAGCGTGCTTTGCCAGTTGTGTTTGACAAGATAGTTGGCCACCGAGGCAATGGCGTCGGCTGCCGAATTGTTCAAATCGATGCGACCGTTTTTGTCGTAATCCACACCGTAAGCCAAGATGTTGGAAGGCATGAATTGGCACATGCCGACTGCGCCCGCAAAGCTACCCTTCATCACGGCCGGATCGGCCTTGGTTTTGCGACAAAGCTTTAGGTAACTCACCAACTCTTTACGGAAAAAGTCGGCGCGACGCTTGTGGTCAAAGGATAGGGTGGTCAAGGTATCCAAAGCGCGATAGTCGCCCTGGCGTTTTCCGAAGATCGTTTCGATCCCGATAATGGCGACAACCACAGCCCCCGGAATCTTGTATTGCCTTTGAACGGCAAGAATCGTTTTGCGGTGCTTCTTGACGAATTCAAGCCCGGCATTGACGCGAACCGCATTCATGAAGTTTTTGCGATGGGCAAACCAGTCGTCGGGTTTGCTGCCGGCCGTCAATCTCGGCTGATCCATGATGCGCACACTGGTCGGGATGTGCTTGGCCTTGGCGAGGTTATCGATGATCCAACGATAGGGAAGCTTTTCTTGCTGCGCAATGCGCTTGGCCCACTTCTGCACATCGGCACGTTGGGCAAAATTTTTCGTGGGTGCCGCCAAAGAAACGGTCGGCAACGACAGCGCCATGGCACCGAGTAAAAGGTCTCTTCTGGAAAAATTCTGCTGCATGGGTTTTGAAAACAAAAGAAACGGTCAAAACGAAAGGTAATGTTAACCGATCGAGACGCTTTGCGCGTGCTTTTGCGAGTTGGTTTGAAGCTGTGCGACACAAACGAAAAATCCTCGTCGGCCTTCTCAGGGCAAACGAGGATTTCGCTATCGGGACAAACCCAAGATTACGGATTCATGGCTTTGTGCAACGTTTCAAGGACCGTCAAGCAATCTTCGGCCGGAATCTGCCCCGGAGCACTGGCTTTGCCGCCCACAGAAGCAAAGGTCAAGTCCGAACCGAAACCTTCGCCGGTGATGCGCGTCAACACACCCCACTTACCCATGGCCATCGTGAGCATCGGGCGATCCGTGTAGTAATGACGCATCTTGGCCGTAGCGGACATGACCGTCAGGGCATCTTCGGGCGAGAGCGCCATGACGGCGATTTTGAGAATATCAGCACCGAATTCCTGTTCAAGCAATAGGCGACGAACGATTTCGCCTTCGTCGGGCGTGAACTTAAACTCATGATCGCTGATAATGACCTTTATACCCTTGGCGTGCGCGGCTTTGACCAAAGCACGAATCATGGCAGCGTCTCGGAAGAGCTCCAGATCGATGATGTCGGCCGCACCCGATTCGATCACGGCGCGGTAAACGTCGCCGTAATATTTGTCGTCGGCCACAAACGGACCGCCGTCGGTGCCGTTGCGAAGCGTGACCAGCACGATCTTGTTACCGGCGGCTTTGTAGGCGTTGCGCGTAATTTCGGCGTATTGGGCGGGCTGCAATTTGCCGAGGTAGTCGATGCGGACTTCGATCATGTCCAAGGGAGCCATACCGGCGAATTTCTTTACCGTGGCATAGAGATCGTCGGGCGTTTTGCTCGTGGTCGGTGCAATGAGTTTGGGGCGGCCTTCGCCAATTTTGCACCCCTTGATTTCCAACGGTTTCACGGTACCCGTACCCCAGCCGAGCGCGGCATTTTTGGTGTCGACCGGTCGGGTTTTGTCTCCGAAGTTGTCCGTGACGCTGGCGTGCACGGCAGGAATGGCTGTCATTGCGGCACCGAAGGCGGTGCCCAAAAGATCGCGACGTTGCATGTGTTTTCTCCTTGCGAGCCGAAGCCGCATTTTTCTGTCGATCGGCATATTTGCGCCACCGACGATTTTGCTGTCAGGCATTGTAGGTGGGGCTCGTTTGTTCGGCTACCGTCTGTCGGGGGTAGGGGGCTCGCAAAGAATTTGTAAACGAAGCAGTCGAAACTTTTGCACAGATCGGTAAAACGCAGTAAAGTAATCGGATAGAAGAACGAAATGAGGCGAAATCAGTGCCCACAGGATTTTTTACGCACGACCTATGTCAGACCTACCAGCAAGGGGAAGACAACCCCGAAAGGCCTGAACGCATCGAAGCCATCGAAGATCAGATGATCGCCGCCGGCTTGACGCGGTGCGTGGTGCCGCTTCCGAGCCAAGAAGCGACGCTTGAAGATGTTTTGCGTGCGCACGATGCCGAGTACGTGGAAAAACTGCGCGCCACGAGTCAATCGGCGACGCACACCCCTGAAAAACTAAGCGTCGATACCGAAGTCAACGAACTGAGTTTTACCGCAGCCATGAAAAGCGCCGGTGCCGCCATCGAAGCGGTGCGTCAGGTGTGCTCCGGTTCTTTGAGAAACGCCTTTGCTTGCGTGCGTCCGCCGGGACATCACGCCGGACGCAATTTCGCACACGGCTTTTGTCTGATCAATTCCGTGGCTTGTGCGGCGCTTCACGCATTGGACAATCTGGGACTGCAGCGCGTTGCCATCATTGACATCGACGTGCATCGCGCCGACGGCACCGAAGATATCGTCAAAAACGATCCGCGCATTAAGCTCTTTAGCCTGTATCAGGACACGGCTTTCCCGTACGGGTTACCGGAAGCCACGGCCGGCAATATTGTGAACGCTCCGATGCCCGAAGGCACGGAGGGTAGCGACGTCATTCGCATGATCAACGACGAGTGGATTCCGAAGCTTTTGAAATTTAAGCCCGATTTGATTTTGCTCTCGGCCGGCTTTGACGCCCACCGCGACGAAAAGCAAGCGCTTTTTAAATTGACGGAATTTGACTATTCGTATTTGACGATGGAAATCATGCGTGTGGCCAAGCTTGTTTGCGCCGATCGCGTGGTGAGTATCTTGGAAGGCGGCTATAACATTCGGTCGTTGGCGCGTTCTGCCGTTGCGCACTTAACGACTTTGACGCGCATGGCATAGTGCAAAAATTTCTAACCCATTAACAGAAAAGAGCCGAGGAGCAGGGCATTTTGCTTTCAGACGTCGCATGAAAAGACGCGCAACCTCGGCTAAAAACTGCTACGATTGGAAAACAAAATTCGGGAATACCGATTGACTTTAACGATTATGCGTCCCACTATCCTTTTAGCTTGTTTTGCCACTGTGCTTTTAGCCGGGTGCCAGACAACCGGCCACAGCCCTTACGAGTATCGTTTTGACAATACTCGTAACTCGAAGGTGTGCCTGCTTACCGAACCCGCTTCGGCAGAAGGGCTGAGCTTGCAGGTGCAAAGCGTTTTGGAAGAAAAGGGGTTTAAAGTCAAGGCCGTGGACGATCTCGATAACGCAGACTGCAAGCTTTGCGTGCGTTTTACCGCCAAGATGGGCGACTGGGTCGGCTCTCGCATTCAAAGTGCTACGATGGAATATACACGCGAAGGCAAAGGCATTCGTTATTCCGTGACGGCAAAAACCGGTGTAGGGACTTCTCCCACTTTCGGCGCTCCGATTGACGACGAAATCATTTTGATTCGCTCGCTTGTCGATCAGGTCTTTCCCAATCCCATTCCCTGGGAAGACTGAGTCGAACTATTTCGACACAAAACGTTCGGCCCAGCAATCGACGGCCGACATCCAAAAAGCGTCAAGACTCTTGGCGCTTATTTTTTGAAATCCCAAGAATTCGAACGCAGCTTCCAATACGGGCAGGGGATCGGCGCAACTGACCGCCTTGGCTTTGGTCTGTTTGGAGAGTTTTTGTCCGTTGGCGTCCGTCACAATCGGAATGTGCATATATACCGGAGTAGGGTAGCCGAGCGCCTTTTGCAAAAGAATCTGACGAGGCGTGTTGTCAAGCAAATCCGCACCGCGCACCACGTGCGTGACGCCTTGAAGAGCATCGTCCACCACAACGGCCAACTGATATGCCCAAAGCCCGTCGGCGCGCTTCACGACAAAGTCTCCCACTTCTTTTTCGACATTTTGGCAATACTGCCCTTGAATGCGATCGGTGAATTCGACCGGGGTATCCGTTGTCAAAAATCGCCATGCACGCACGGCACGATCGCCGGTGCCCGTGCGACACGTTCCGGGATAGACGCCGGCGGGTAACCCTAGTTGTTTGTTTTGCGCCTGAATTTCGGAGCGAGAGCAGGCGCACCCATAGACAGCGTGATTTTGTTGAAGCGTTTTGAGTGCAGCTTCATAGAGCGCATAACGATCGGACTGCCAAACGACGTCTTTGTCGCTTTGCATGCCGAAACCTGCAAGGGTGTTCAAAATGTCGACGTCGGCCCCGGGAACGTCTCTCGGCGGATCGATGTCTTCGATGCGCACAAGCCACGTGCCCGCGTGCGCTCTGGCATCCAAATAGGTTGCCATGGCGCACACGAGACTTCCGAAGTGAAGCGGCCCCGTCGGAGACGGGGCGAAGCGGCCGACGTAGGCGGACATTACTTCGCGGCCTTCATCAAGTTGGCAATCTGCACGATGTCCGAAGGCAGCGTTCTGCAGCAACCGCCCAAACACACCGCCCCCATGGATTTCCATTTGGACACGAAGTTATCCCAGCCCGGCCCCGAAACGGGGTGATGCCAAGACTTGGTGGTCGGATCATAGGTTTCGCCAGAATTGGGATAGACGATCATGGGCTTTTCGGTGACGGACGCAATGCGCTCCAAAGCTTCGGCGACCATTTCGCGCTTGATGCAGTTGATGCCGACGGCATCGACCAACGGGTGGTTGCCGCACACGGCAAAGACTTCTTCAATGGGCGTACCGTCGGCGATGTGGCCGCTATCCTTTAAGGTAAACGTGACCCAAGCAGAGGCGTCCAAGTCTTCGAGCATCGACAAAATCACTTTGACTTCGTCGAGTCTGGCTTGTGTTTCAATGCCAAGGAAGTCGGCACCGGCTTCGACCAAAGCCTTCATGCGCAACTGATGAAATGCGCGGTATTGGTCATCCGTCAAGTGATAGTCGCCCGTGTATTCGGCGCCGTTGGCGAGATATGCCCCGTACGGCCCCACGGCACCTGCCAACAACAACGACTTGGGGTCGAGTTCGGGGTGGCGTGTCAAAAATTCTGCACGTGCTTCCTTGGCAAGCGTGACGGAGCGGGCAATGAGTTCGTATGCTTTTTCCGAATCGAAACCGCGTTCCTTGAAACCGGCTTCGGTGGCTTGGTAGCTCGCGGTAATGGCGACATTGGCACCGGCTTCGAAATAGTCGATGTGCACCTGACGAATCTTTTCGGGTTGCTCAATGAGAACGCGTGCGCTCCAAAGCTTGTCGTTTAAGTCGCAACCTGCTTTTTCAAGTGCCGTGGACATGGCGCCGTCAATCACGACGGAACCGGTGTTGCGGATCAAATCGGCTAAAGGATGTTGAGCCATTTTGAATTTCTCCCTGATGTGTTTTTTCGTGAAGGAGAGAATAGCAAAAAGCCAAGAGGTTGGCGCAAACGAGAGTGGTCGTCGGGATGAACAAAGCGATTCGGATAAGAAAGTACGATAACGCTCTGTCGCATCAACTAACGCCGGAAATTTCTTGTGTCCGTTTGAGCCAGGTTGTAATACCAGGTTTTCACTCGGTCCAATATTTAGCAATGCGGCGTTTGCCCCGTTAAAATCTGTCCTCCATCGCCGAAGAATTTCGGCACGAGAAACACAACAACTTAACAAGAGAAAAAGACAAATGCAGAAGAGAACCTTTTTAACCGGCGTGATTGCCTCAGCCGCTTTAACCACCGTTCCTGCTTGGGCCAAAAAACAACCGAAGCTCGTCGTCGGTATGGATGCGGCATACCCGCCTTTCGGTTCTCAGGACATTGAAACTCGTCAGTACGTGGGCTACGACGTCGATATCATCCGCGCCATCGGTAAGGCCGAAGGCTTTGAGGTGGAAGTCAAGAATTTGGCTTTCGACGGTTTGATTCCGGCTTTAAAGACCGGCAACATCGATATTGCGATTAACGACATTACGATCACGCCCGAACGCGCCAAGAGCGTGGACTTTTCTCACCGCTACTATATTGCTGGCTTGGGTATTGTGGTCAATGCTGACAACACCACCATCACCAAGGCCGAAGACTTGGAAGGCAAGCGTTTGGCCGTCTCGATCGGTTCGACCGGCGAAGCCGCTTCGCGCAAGATCAAAGACGCCAAGGTGCGTATCTTCAATCAGTTGAACGAATGCTATTTGGAATTGCGCAACGACGGTGTGGACGCTGTTGTTAACGACATCCCGACAAACGACTACTACGCCACCACGGCCGGTCGTGGCAAGGTGAAGTCTCTGCCCGTGGCTCTGACGCGCGAAGACTTGGGCATTGCCGTCAAGAAGGGCAATACGAAACTTTTGAACCAGATCAACCGCGGCTTGACCACCATCAAGCAAAACGGCGAATTTGCCAAGATTTTCGAAAAGTGGTTTGGCCGCAAGCCTGAGCCCGAACTGCTCAAAGACTAAGCGTTTGCAGTCAGCTCAACGCACACAGCCTTGTGTCCGAATCCAAAGACACAAGGCTTTCGTCGTTTTGTCGTACATTGTTACGAACATCTACTTCTTTTGACGGAGACAAAATGACAAAATTTCGGTCAAAATGCGCACTGAATCATTGTTCACTCTAAAGCAAGTATGTCTGAAGCAGTATTCTCCACTCCAAAAGTCAACGTTCACATTCTTACCTGGCTTTTAGCCGCGTGTTCCATGATCGGCCCCTTTGCGACCGACATGTATATGCCGAGTTTTCATGAGATGACGCAAGTCTTTGGCGTATCTTTGGAAGCCGTGCAGCAAACCTTGTCGTCCTATTTGGCGGGCTTTGCCTTAATGACGCTTTTTTACGGCACGATCAGCGACATTATCGGGCGCAAGACTACGATGGTGGCGGGCTTTGTACTTTTTGCCGTGGCAAGCCTCGGTGCCGCGCTTGCTCCGAGTTTGGATTGGCTCATTTTCTTTCGATTTTGCGAGGGTCTTTTTGCCGGTTGCGGCATGGTGGTCGGCATGGCCGTGATTCGCGACCTCTACGGCGGCGTGCAAGCACAAAAATTGATGGCCTACGTTGCCATGGTCTTCGGATTCGGTCCGGCAATTGCGCCTGTTTTGGGCGGCTACTTTGCCAAACATTTGGGCTGGCACAGTCACTTTGTGGCTTTGACCGCAATCAGTGCCGCATTGGCCGTCTTGTGCATGATTTTCTTGCCGGAAAGCCTACCGAAGGACAAGCGCACGCCTGTGAGCATTTCCGGTTTAGCAGCAGGCTACAAACGCAGTTTGACGCACAAAGCTTTTCAGATCGGAAACTTGGCCTTGTCGCTGTGCTTTTTGGGGCAGGGCGTCTTTATTGCCGGTGCCGCCGACTGGTGCGTGAATGTGGCAGGTCTTGAAGTCGACGAATTCTGGATGCTCTTTTTGCCGATGATTGCAGGCACTGTGGTCGGAAGCTGGATGTCCACACGCATGGCTGTGAAATTCGGCACCGCCATGACAATTCGTATCGGCTTTATGGTATTGGCGGCAGCCGCCGTTTTCTCGGGCTTTGCCATGATGACGGACTTCATGCACGCGATGCCTTATGCCGTGATGCCCCTTTTTGTCTATACGATCGGTATCGGTATCGTGCGTCCGGGCATGTCCTTGATGTTGATGGACTTTTTCCCGAAGTCGCGCGGCATGGCAAGCTCTGTGCAAAACTTCATGCAGACGGTATTTTTTGCGCTTTGTTCGGCCGTCGTAGTGCCGTTTCTTTACGGCTCTGGCAACCTTTACTGGGCGGCCTTGATCGTGTTCGGGTTTTCGACCATCGGGCTTTGGACGATTGTCAACTTCTTGCGTTTGAAAGAGCACCCGGAAACGGTGGCTGAGCGAAGCATTTAATTTTTACAAAAACGACGGATAAAATAAAACTGCCTTGGGCCGAAAGACTCAAGGCAGTTTCGTACTTGGGGTTTGAAGCGCCTGAAGCAAATCAAGCGCTCGTCAACCGATTAGTACTTGTCGAAGTACTCTTGGAGCTTCTTGTAGTCGTGGGTCTTCGTCAAACCCAACTGCAAGAGCACGCGAGCCTTCTGCGGGTTCAAAGTGCCGGAAGACACGAAGCCGTACTTGTTGTCATCCACTTCGGCGTCCTTGGTGGTGGCGCCGGTCGGAACGCGAGAGCTGCGAACAACTGCGATACCGTCCTTAGCGGCCTTTTCCAAAATCGGGAAGATGGACTTGTGGATGTTACCGTTACCGACACCGGCGTTGACGATACCGTCATATTTTGCATCGACCAAAGCTTGGGCCTGGATGCCTTCAACACCGCCGTGCGTGTAAACGATACCGACCTTGGGCAACGATTCGAGCTTGGAAACATCGAAAGGCGTCTTGGTGGTGTGAGCACGCAAGTTCGTGGATTCGTATTCAACCTTGTTGTTAAAGATCGTGCCGAGCTTGCCGAAGTTGCCTGCGATAAACGTATCGGGCTGCACGGTGTTGCTCTTCATAACGTCACGAGCACCCACAACGATGTTGTTCATGGCAACGACGACACCGTACTTGGCGGTTTCCTTCGTTGCGGCGGTCAACACGGCGTTGTAGAGGTTACGCGGACCGTCGGCACCCAAACCGGTAGAGGGCAACATGGCGCCTACGAGAACCACGGGCTTGTTGCACTTCAAGGTCAGGTTCAGGAAGTAAGCGGTTTCTTCCATCGTGTCGGTGCCGTGCGTGATCACGAAGCCGTCGAACTTCTTGCAGTCAGCCTGGATCGACTTGTTGAGCTTAAGCCAAACGTCGTCGGTCATGTCCTGGCTACCGATCTGAACGATCTGCTTGGGCGTGATTTCGGCAATCTTGGCAAGTTCCGGCACGGCGGCAACCAAGTGGTTGACGCTGACCTTACCGGCGCTGTAAGAGGAACCGGTGGCAGAGGCGCCGGCACCGGCGATGGTACCGCCCGTTGCTAAAACAGCGATGTTGGGCAAGGAGCCTGCAACGGCGAAACCGGAAACGGCGGCGACGGCGCCAGCGATAATTTTGTGCTTAAGCTGCATGTTTTTACCTTAATAGGTTAGTGGTATTTGAAGCGTTCTTTCGACGCAAATGAAGGGAAGTCGAAAGAACACCTGAACAGAGTTTTCTAAGTCGAATCGCTTAGGTATTTCTGTATAGCTCACGTTAGCATATTTGAATTGGTTTGACGACAAATTTGGTAGGAATTAGGGTTTGTTCTCAGAAATTCTGGGAACACTGTCGACAGACTTTTTGCTCTTATTTTTGACACGTTCGCTTGTCTATGCAAGCACCAATGTTCAGGGTAAGGGATCGCAAACAAACTTTAATGAGAAAGCCGATTGGCACTGCGGTTCTCGCAAGTTCGCATACTGGCGATGTAGCCGGGCTGCCGGCTACAATGGTTCGCACGCATTGAGGACGCACGCGATGACCGAGAAAATTTCCACGCGAACTACAGGACGAAACTGGACGGTTCCCGAACTCACGATGGCTTTGGGACTCTACATAGTGACGCTCTACAGCAAAATCGACAAGCGCAATCCCCAGATTCAGGCGCTCGCTAAGGTGTTGGATCGCACTGTGGGATCGGTTACTTTTAAGCTTGCCAACTTCGCCGCATTGGACAAGGAGGCGCAAGCGCTCGGTCACAAAGGCTTTGCTAATGGAGGTGTTCTCGATAAGAAGGTCTGGAACGACTTTCGTTCTGAGGATTCCGACATCGAGGATCTCTACGGACAGATTCAGACTTATGCTGAACAAAACGGCTGGGCAACGGACTTTTTAGGCGTTGATTCGATCCCCGCAGATACCAAGGTTGACCAACCTGTCTTAGAAATTTTGCCCGATGGCAGAGAAGTTCTCATTACTGTCAAACAACGCGTCAACCAAAACTATTTCCGTGCTGCCGTTTTGGCCAACTTTGGCGGTGCATGCGTGATTTCGGGCTGCTCGGTGCCCTCATTGGTGCAGGCTGCGCATATCATGCCTTGGGCCGACTACGAGGCTTTTCGCACGCGCGTCTCAAACGGCTTAACACTTAACCCGTTTTTGCACACCGCCTACGACCAGGACCTTTTGGGCATCAGCGCCGACGGTTTGGTGGCGATTTCCCGAGAGCTCAAAGCCAAGGCAGGCACGCAAGCCTTGCTCGACTTTTTGGAGGCCATTGATGGAAAACGTATTGATTTGACGGCGCAACGCGTTGCGCCCAACCGTGCATTCTTAGACGAGCGCTTTCAAGGCTTTTTGGCGCGTTCTCGTTAATTAACGGCGCCCGGGCAGGCGTTCTGCCATGAGGTAACCGTGATCGTTGGGGCGAATGACTTCGATTTCTGATCCGTAGGGTGCCTTGATCATATAGATATAGTGATCTTTGGTGATCGAATCGATAAAGCCCGCATCGACATAACCTTCGGAAGGATGCTCTTTGCCGTCGGCGTCGTGGCGGCATTGACGCTCAAAGAGTTTGACACGATCCCCGATTTGAATGGCTTCACCGTGCGAGCGCGTCACCACGCGCCAATAGGCGTCGTCTCCCATCTTGACCCAACTCTTGTCTGTGCCGCTTTTGGCTTCGTTGTAGATCTTGGCGTACGCGCGCTTTTGCAATTCCACGGCACCTTCCACCACTTCCTTTTGACCGGCATAGATGCAGGTGACGCCGCCCTTGGTCCAGGCAAAGGGTTTGGTCATGTCGCACTTTTTGGCGATAAAGTCGATCGGCAACTGTTCGCTGCCGTAACGCTGCGGCAGGTAGAGAAGTTCGTCACCCTTGTTGCAGCCTTGGGTGTCGGCGTTATAAACCACGCAAACGCGCGCTTGTGCAGAACTAGCGGCGATGATAGAAAGAGCACAAACAAAGGAAGCGAAGAAGGTTTTGGATGCAATCGACATAGGGGCGGCAATAAAGAAAGAGGATCGAAAGCACAAATTGTACGCGAGCACAAACGATGTTTCGACCCCGAGAAGGTGAAGAAAAAGAGGGCGCGTTCAAAGCACGGGCAGGCTTCATAACGATACGATTCCGTTGTATTCACGATACGAAAATTTGAAGTTTCTTATTGGTGTAATTGCGTAATACCATCCTAAATTTCGATCTTTAAAATAGTAAAAATTTATCCTTTGTGGGTAATTGATATTCAAAAAAATTATTTGGAAATGACCATGAAAAAATCATCTCTTGCTGATAATCCGCTCAAAGTGCCACTCAATGATTTTGGGACAGAACATTATGTCAACGGGTTGATTCGTTTTATTGAGAATTCCGATGCGCCTATTACGATTGCCCTTCAAGGCGAGTGGGGTAGTGGCAAAACATCTCTCATGAATAAGTTGGAGCAACGTTTGTGCGGAGATAAAGGCAAGTTTATCGGCGTCACTGTCAATACATGGGAATATTCCATGTTGGCTTCCCCGGAAGTGACTATTATCAAGATTCTTCAGAAGTTGGTGGGCTCTCTTGCAGCTCCTTCAATGAAGGAAAAGGTGGGGCGCTTCTTTGATAAATTCAGTCGTGCGACCATGAAGGCCGGTTTGGGGATGTTTACCAGTGAAACCGGTGTTGTCGATGATGTGCTTGATGGGTTTGGGACGAATCGTCCCTCGGAATTGGAGCAACTCAAAACGGTTCTCGAGGAAAGCATTCTCAGTCGCACTCAGGATAGTGGCAAGGAAAGCGTTCTTGTTTTTATCGATGATCTTGATCGTCTTAATCCGCCCGTAGCTGTAGAAATCCTTGAACTTCTCAAAAATATTTTCACGTTGGATCGTTGTATTTTCGTTCTGGCGATTGACTACGACGTTGTTGTAAAGGGACTGAAGCCTAAGTTCGGTGAATTGACGGATAAAAATGAACGCGAATTCCGTTCGTTCTTTGACAAGATTATTCAGGTTCCTTTTTCTTTACCGGTCAATAATTATCGCCCAATGAATTTCGTGCTTGATGCATTGCAACGCATTGACTTTATTGACGGTATTGAACGTGAAGATCCGCGTGTTAAAGACGTCTTTACAAAGATCGTCGTGTCTTCCGTAGGCAAGAATCCCCGCTCGATCAAACGTCTCATCAATACATTGTCATTGCTGGATTGCATCCGTAAATGCAATCCTGAAAAAGATCCGTTTGCAACGACGTCGGATGCAAAGATCATTACTTTTGCCATTGTGGCTATTCAGGTTTGTTATCCGAAGATTTATCAACTTTTATCGTCTCAGCCAGATTTTACTCAGTGGAACGCAGGTACTGCTCTGAAAGTAAATGTCGCGATGAAGGTCTCGGAAAATGAAACGATTGAATGGACGGAGGTTGTCAATTCGATTTGTGAAAATGACGCCTATTTACGCCAGCATCGCAATGACATTATTCAGTTGCTGACGCTTCTGAGTCAAACGGCTAACCACGCCAATCAAAATAAAAACGCAGATTTTGCCATGACGCTCAAGAAGTTCTTGGACAGTTCTTCCGTAACGGGCGTCAGTACCGGTTCCGGCGATCAGGAACTTGATCGTTACGCACTGATTGATAAACTGCACACCAACATTCTCAATAAGATCAGAGCGATTCGCCCAGAGATCGATTTCTGGTGTAAACGTAATACCGGTAACGGCGGCTTCCACGTCAGGTATAACAAGAAAAATAAAGATGACACTTTCCCTGTAGTGCTTACGCCCGGACAAGATAAGAACAAAATTGTCTGTACGATCAAACTTAATACTTGGTGTCATCGTCCTGAAGCAATGTCTGATTTGAGTTTGGATCAGATGCTGGCAAACGAAAAATATGCAATCGCAGTTGCGAATTTTGATAAGGTGGTTAAGGAAAAGCTAAAACTGTTTTGGTTCCATCCTGCTACCTTTGAGTATGAGGGCAAGGAATTTGGCTCGTTTGCCGAAGAGTTGTCAGAGGGCGATAAATTAGGTTGGATGAAGACAGGGTTGGCTTTTGACACGAGATACAAAATTGTGTTTGAAAAGGCATCAAATTTTGAAGGTACTGCCGTGACAGCAGCATTAAGCGATTTAATCATCGCCGCATACGATTTCCGGCGAGCCTGTTTGGAATTACCTTGATTTGTAAGGAGTAAATATGACGAAATTTATTTTTGAAAAAGGTGGACTTTACGCGGACACCGTGACTTCGAGCAAACAATTGGGTCTTGTAGATAGAGGCAAGATTTATTCGGGGCGTGTGGCTACGTCATCGAAACAACTTGGCTTTGTTCAAAACGGCAAAATTTACAGGGATCGTGTCGCAACATCGAGTGCTCAGCTTGGATTCGTCAAGGGAGAAAAGGTATATAAGGGTCGTGTGGAAACGACCTCTGCACAGGTTGCGAGTATTAGAGACGGCGCTGTCTATGAAGGTCGAGACATCAGATCCTCTACCCACCTTGTTTCCATTAGTGGGGTTGAGTACGTCGAACCGGAAATCATTGCAGCGTTAGTGCATTTCTTTGTACGTCCGATTTTCAATTGATGCCCTTTTCGAAATTTGTCAGATAGAGTAGGAAAAAGCGAGGACTCGATGAGATGCCACTCGCTTTTTCTGTTTTAGAAAATTTACTTTTTCAGGTAAGGATTCACAGCAAGTTTTCCGATTTCATGTTGAAGTTTCAGTAGCTTGTCCTGTAATTCTTGTAATCTCCCAAGTTCAGAAACGGCGACTTCGCGACAGCTTTTGCACTCAGCTTGCAATTGGCGATCGATGCAGGACAAGTGATGTGAATTTTCTTGCAATTCTTGATTGATATTGACAAGTATTTCGTCGACGCCATTGAGTAAACGGATACGTTCGGTTAGAGACTCCACGGACTTGTAGAGTAATGTGATTCCTTCGCTAACACTATCCGCAGCCTTAGTTAAAGAGGTGTTTTCATTCGTTGAGACAATCTTTTCTTTAGCAACTGATGACCAATCTAACAGCCAATCTTTCCCGAACTTTTCTTTACACAACTCGCAAATTTTTCGAGTAATTCTTGTGAATTGATCGTCCGCCTTCAACTGATAACCGGGGAAGGGAATGCGCATCAGCAATGTTTCTGGACGATTTTCACCGTTGTCCAGCCAAAAGTAAACGCAGTCCGGGGAAGCGCCATCATCATTGCTGGAAAACTGTCCGGACACTTGGGATGGGGCTCCCCAAAGCTCTGCGAAGCGTTCGTTTCCACAACAGATGATGACTTTAGGCGTGCGCTTTTCGCGTTCGGCGGTATATATTATCCGACGGTTGTCGATAACATACCCCTTATATTTTTCATAACTCTCCAAATGAGACCAGTTACACAGTTTCGTTATGCTACCGTCAGGCAGGCAAACTTGATATTGGTTTTCCCAACTATTGGCCGCGGTGTTGCGGCCGGCAAAAGAAATCGGGTAGGTATTGAGCACCATTGCCAATCCGTTCGGCCCGGTCAAATTGTAGTCCTGCCATCTTTGAACTTGGCTTGAATATGTATTTGGTTTGTATCCGTTATCTTGTAGTCCCATCAATAATTTGATGACTGCACGACAAAAGGGACTTTTTGACTCCCAAAAATTGCGTCGAAATAAATCGCCGTTCCAGTAATGGAGTGCTTCAAAGGACAGTGGATAGAATGCTGATACAGGATAGGGTGATTCGGGATCGTGTCCGCCACCCCATTCAAACCCACAAATCCACACAGGGCTAAAAATGTTGCCGCCGGTACAACCGTAAAACGATTTGACCATGTTCGCAAACGATTCGGGAACGGCTTGAGTATTTGCTTCGGACATGAACTGCCTCCGAAAAATGTGATGAAAACGAAAGTCTATTCTTTCTTGGTGCTTGTTTCTACAGGTCACTCAAACTGTCCATAGCATTCACTTTGTCGATACCCGCTTGTGTTCGTTGCCGGATTTCCTCGAACTGTTGTTTGACGTAAACTTTGCGAAACTCCGCCGTTTGCCTGTCGGCAACGCTCGTCGGTTGGGAGTCGAATATGGTATCCAATACCACCTTTTTTGTTTCGTCTGCTTGTTGCATCTCGGCAAGCTTTCTGTTGGAAAGGATGTAGTAGACCAAGGGATCGGCTTCAACAGCAAAATTGAAGATATTGGCTTCCGATTTGGTTTGCAAGGCTTGCATGAAGCCTCCGATATAAGCGTAACGAAAATCGATGTCGCCGTCGTCCAATAGTCTCTTCGGGGCGTCAACCTTCACAAATCCGTGCAGGTAGGCTGAAAGTGCCGTCATAAAACGTAGCTCTCCCGTTTCGGTAAGCAATCCCGTTGTGAGATAGCGCGCACCGGTTGAATCGATCGGTGCCGTGATCATGGCGCCGACGCGATGCACCAGACGTTCGAGCTTTGTGAGACTTGCATCTGCGATCGGTGTGATTTTGCGCACGATGCGACCCTTATCCGACAACAAGCGAAATGCTGTGCGGGCAATGTCTTGCGCGTTGGGCAACTGGGCAGTGTTGAAAAGCGAACGGATGGCTTTTAACTTGTCTTGGTTGAAAGCATCCGCAGGCTTGGTGGCACGAATCACGGCTTCGCTTTGAATGCGAAGTTTTGACAAGATAAGCGCAGAAGCCAATGTTTTGCAAGGTAAATCGAGCAAGTTAAATGCGTTGCCCCAATCTTTGCAGTCGGATTTCAGCCAATGTTGAAGCCCCGTTTCTGTTTGGAGATGTTCGTCAAATCCCGACATATCAGCCAAAATCTGCAACAGAAATTCGGCCGCGAAACTCTCGGCGTGACCGTATTCCAGGAGATTGGCAACCGTTTGTAGCACGATCGGCAATCGACAGCAGGCGGTTTCGGCATGCGCGAAGAAAAATTCAAACGCTTGCGACAAGGTCAAATCCGTCTGGCCGACAAACTTTTGAGGGCGATCATTGACGGGCAACTTTTCATGTGTGTGGAAATGTTTAAATACGTCTTTCGCGGCCGGGTGCGTTAAGCGTGCAGAAAAGCACGGTAACGACAGTTCGGTCTCGTGGGCAAAGTACACGTTTAGCGGTTGAAAGAAAATCGAGAGCGGGTCATCATACGAAGATGCCGAGATTAAAGAGGCTTTGCGCAGCGCCACCGTTCGATCTTCAAACGTTTCGTAGGAGCGAGCCGTGCCAGCCGGTAGCTCTTTGACCGGGTAGGCCGCAAAGCACCCGCGCCCGTGTACGGAAAGTGCCGTCACAAAGCGCAAAAACGAGGTTTCGGTAAAGCCTTCGCTTTGCGTTAAAGCCAAAGAAAGTTTGTCGTCTTGCGTTTTTTCGCAATTCCAAACACCAACGCCGAGTCGATGGCAAAAGCGCGCAACGTCTTCACAGTTTTTGCTACCCAAATCGTTGTCCGGGAAGTCGAGTTTCCACACACGTTTCTTTTCAGTTTGCTCGGAGGCATCTTTGATCAAAGCGGCAATCAGGCTCTGCGCCGGATTGTTGTCGGTTGCGAGCTTTTCGAGTTGCGGCAAATAGCAACAACGCTCCCAAGCCGATAAACGGACGTCTTGTCCCGTACGCAGTCGATCGAACAATTTGCGGCTTTTTGCCAAGGCAATGGCGGTGACGATCAAAAGCACTTCACTTCCGTCTTTGGCCTCGGGCATCGTATTGTCGTTGACAAATGCTCGTACTTTGGCAATGCGAGATTGAAGGTAGCCTTCGAAATAGCGGTCGCAATCGTGAGGCAAAAATGCTGCCAAAAGCGTTCTCTGGTCGTCCAAGGTGCCGGGCAGTCGCATCAGTTGAGAAAGGGCTGCCAACATCGTCGGAAGTGCCATCGCGCCGACGGCGGGTTTTTCGCTTAATAAGACCAACAAAGTTTCCAAGCGCGTGTCGTTCATTTTTTGATCTGAAAATACAAAAAGAGAGGATCCCGCGCCCGTTGCAAACCGTCGCGTCAGGGGGATGATCACGCTGGTCGCAACGAGCGCCGGGAAACGGGTGTCAGAGGACAAATGCCGGTTTTATCGGTTTGTCGTCTTCTTCAACAGAGTCGTCCTCATCCTTATCTTCGTCTTCGAGTTCATCGTCGGCGTCTGGATCGTCAAGGTAGATCAGATCGTCGTCATCGTCGATGCCGCAGATACCGTTTTCAGGCATCGGGTCCGTGCCGATTTCGTCATCGTCATCTTCGTTCTCGTCCTCGTCGCTATTGAGCCACGCATTGCGCGATTTGGCTTCCCGGTCATAACGCGCAACGACTTCTCGAATGGCAGAGTCGTTGTCATCGCGATAGAGCCCGGCAATTCTGTTTTGCAAAATGTCGTAGTTACCGGTCAATATTTCGTCGATCAAGGCGGCATCGGTGCCCAGAAACGCCTTAACGGCCAGACTCGTGACGCCGTTGGCGGCTTCGTTGTTTAAAGCAGCACGACCGATGCGACGACTGCCCGTATCGAGAAGCTTTTCGAGATGTCTTGGATTGGTGACGATGTGTTCGGCCACATACTCCAGAACTTCGATATCTGGGTAGTTCAACAGACTTGAAATGTTGCGCACGAAGTCCGGGTTCTTGAGCAGGTGATCGAGTATGGAAGTGACCTCGCAGGCATCCAACGCACAGTGTTTGCCGGCGTAGTTGAGCATCGCACGATCTTTTTGGCATCGGACAAACGAAACGGAAATCTTGTCGCTTGTCTCGGGTTCGGGAGCCAAGACAAAACGCGGTCTGCGCGCAGTCTCGTTCATGTTTGTAATGATTTCGTTGACCATAAAGACCGGTTGGTGAGCGTAATGTTTGATGAGTTCGGCCCCTAGGGTTTTGCGCGTGGCTTCGTCAAAGGGGCTGTGTGTGCCCATGAGATTGGCGGCAATTGTATGATCGCTTTTACCCAATGCAATCAAGGCTCTACCCGAGAGGTGCTTTAAGGCATCGTCGTTTTGACTGATGTACTCGCGCACGCGCAAACAAGCGTCGCGACTCAAAAGCAATGCGTTTTCGCGCGTCAGTCCTTGGGATTGAGCGGCAACGATACGCAGACGATAGTCGTCGGACAATGCGAATAGGTTAGCCAACTTGGCGCGTTGGGGATTGACTTCACCAAAGGTGTCGAGGCCGTCCCAAAAGAGGTCTTGGGTCACGAACTCGGTGTCAAGCGGGTAGGTGCGGCGGCAAATGGTGACCGTAAAGGTCGGGGAGTCGGTGGCGGTCATGGCGGTATCCCTGAAGTGTTTCTTTCGATACTCGGCATGATAAAGGTCGATGCGTCTGTTTATGACGCATGTGAACAACTGGACATTCGAGACAAAAAAAGCCCGACAAGAGAGCCGGGCTAAGGTTTCGAGAGAGGAAAAGAATCGGGTCAGGAGCGCAGATTCTCGGGCAAAATCTCAGTGAGCCACGCCTTGAGTTTGGTCTCAATCTCCGCCTTCCTTTGCATCTGAAATCTCAAACCGTCGGGCTGTTCTCCGCTACCGGTGTCGTAAGTGCCGTTAAAGCCGACCGTTCCGAGAAGCACGGCGTTTTTGGCCTGAGCCTTGAGTTCTTGGGCAAAGAGATGTCCGTCGCCGCCGTAGGTATTGAATCCCGCAACGCGTGTTCCCTTAAAGTCGACCGCATCCAAAAATGCCATCACCGGCGTTGCAAGCCCATACCACCAGGCGGGGCTCCCCACAAAGACAAGATCGTATTGCGAGACGTCGGGCAACGGCCCTTTGAGTTTGGGAAAGTCTTTGGTTTCGCGCTCGCGTTTGGCGTCTTGCGAAATCTTGGGGCGCTCGCGCCCGTAGAAGCGCTCCGGAATAATGGTAAATGTGTCGGCATGCATGATCTCGGCCAAAATACGCCCGATGCCTTCGGTGTTGCCCGATTTCGAGTACCAAATCACCAAACATTTGGGCTTGTGATCGGCCGCGTTTGCCACAGATGAGAAAAAAGCAGGCGTTAGCGCCCCCATCAGCCCTCCTGCAACCATGAGTCTTCTTTGCATGGCAGAACCTTTACTCGATGCGCTCGAATTTGACGGACACGTCGCCCATCCGGGCAAAAGCTTCGACACCGGAATCAACGCGTCCGAGTTTTTGCAAGCTGTCGATCACTTCGCCGTTTTGCTCATACATGATCACAAAACTGTGGCGCGGTGTCCAGTAGACGATGTCGCCTACTTCGTAGTCAAATGTTCCGACTTCTTCGGCAGGCAACGCTTCTCTAAAGCGGTAGCACATCTCGCGACCGTAAAGGTTCATCATGGGCAGAGTTAAGGGCAGTTTGGCAACAAAGGCGCGCGTTGTGGCGTTATTTTGCAAAGTGGCGGTCAACACTTCTTTTCCCGCCGTAACGCGCACTTTGATTGTGTCGGCGGCGCCTGCACCGGTAGACATCGCAACGGCAGACATCAGGCTGCCAACTAAAAGAAAGTTCTTGAGCATATTTGTTCTCCCAAAAGAGCGAGTCGGTTTCTCGGATTTCGTAAGGAGAACTTTAAGTGCGAGGCGCGTCAATGAAGCTCCAATTTCGCCCGAAACCTATCGAAATTCTCTCAATCGGATCGAAAGGCGGCGGTTTCGAGCGAAAAGAAAGGCGACTCGGTCAGCAAGTCGCCTTGGTCGGAAGGGCTACTCGATCGGGGTTTTGACGACATTGCGAATGCCCGCAATGTCTTCCCAGGTTTTGAGCCACCCGTCCAAGAGAATCGAGTCTTTGATCTCGACTTCGACCCTCCAGAGACTGTCGCCGATAGGGGTGATGTTTTGGGTTTTGTTCATCCAGGTTTCGTCAAGATTTCTGACAGCAGTGGGGTCGGAAATCTCAAAAGTCAACCGAATCATCTTCCTGTCCGGGCTGTCGTAATTAAAGGGGGCTTGATCAACGTACTTTTTCAAGGAGAATCCGGCCGGACGCATGGATTCGTGCTCAGAGATGAGTGCATCTTGCAAGCGGTGCAACGCCAAATGACGGTAGTTGTCGTAGCCGTCGAATTGGCACACCAAATAGATGCGTACGTCTTGCTGTACAAGCCCCAAGGGAGAGACGGTTTTTTCGATCGTTTTGCCCGAAGAGTTGACGTAAGTGATTTGCAGCTTGTGATTTTTAAAGAGCGCATCGGTCACGGCCTGAAAGATTCGCGGTTTAATGTCGGGCTTTATAAATGGCAGAGTATTGGGAACGACTGCCACTTTTTGGAGCCATTCGCGTTCTTTGATGTAGCGGGAATTTTCGCCTAAAGCAATACCGGCCGCTTCGAAAAAGCTCTTGAGGTCGCGCTTTAAACGATCGGGAACTTGATATTTGAGATGTTCCTCCACCAGACGCATCATGAGGGCTTCGTTTGGTGTGAGCTTTAATTCAAACGCCCCCAAACCGTTTTGGCGATAACTGAAGGGGCGTTCTTTGTCATTGCATTCGATCCCGAGCGAATCGTTGGCAACAAAGTCTTTAAGCGCGCGTTGCAACGTCTGCAAACCGATCTCGATGCCGTCATGATCTAGACTGCGGTGCAATTCGTTGGTCGTGATCCATCGATTACGCGGAATGCGTCGCAGGATTTCAAGATAAGCCATTGCCTGGCCGATTTTGTTGTTGGTGCGAGCCATGATAAAAAGTCCGTGTGAACGTCGATAGGCACAATTGTAGGGGAGCGCCTTTGGGCGTGGGGACAAACCGACACGATAATGAATAAAAATTGCCCAAAACGCTGGTTATAAAGCGTTTCGGGCACGCGTGAGGAATGCGTTACGAGTTTGACGGCTTCGAGAAAGCTACACGCGCTTGGATCATCTCGGTGATGCGCTCAAGCTCGGGTGGCAAAGACACGCTTGCAACACCGAGCAGAGTTTGCGTAAAGCTCGTGTTGGCAGGCGCCAAGCGCAATTCTTCTTGCTCCAACCGTTGGCCGGATTGCGATAGGTCTGAATGCCGCTTTCGGCAGAAAGTCCTGCCCCCGACAAAATGACGATCACCGGTCACGGATTGCGCCAATGCGTCTTTCTCAAGTGTAATTCCATCAAAAACAGCTCCTATGTGATCTTTTAATTTTTGTCGATCGGTGCTTTGGAGAATCAGGATAAGACAAGAATTCGAGCACGAGCCTTGTCAGAATCAACCACAATGGGCTTGCCGTCCCAAGGCACGCACGCTGGCGTTTCATCGTCACCCCAAAGTTGCACCTGACCGTCGACCATTTGCGGAATCGCTCGGTGTGTCCATCTCACGCCGTCAATGTCTGCGCCATGCGTGGCAAGCGTACAGATGCCGTTTTGGTAGGTGTATTCGTTATCGGCCTTGATAAATTCCACGCAGTCGTCGTTTACACCCATGATTTCGTAGAAGTTGATCTCATCGGGCTTCTTTTCGACAAAAATCATGCCGGAGCGAACGTGCTCCTGCCAGTCGCTGGATACAACGTTGGGTGTCATGAGCTTTTGAATCGCTTCAGACAATGTGCACCCGTCAGGGTTGCTCGGAATCGGCGCTTTATGTTCAAAAGAGTAGTAGCACCAAATATCCATTGCGTAGTTGACGGCTTCAAGCACATCATCAAAGACGAAGTAGTGTCTGAATACGGGAGCGATGACGCAACGGCCTTCGGTGTCGTATATGCCGCACAAACCGTTTGTTTGTCGAAGTGCCAAATATTCGGCTCCCTTGATTTCGAGGACCTTGGCTTCACCCCATTGCCAGCGAGCGAGAACCTTGCCTTCGGGGTTTTTGAGTGCAAATTGTTCTTCTTTGCTATAGCTCATAAATGAGCTATTATTTAAAAGCACGGACTGAGCCGGCAAGCGGCGACGCTGTTCGATGCAAAGGCTTTCGATGCCGGGATCGTTGGTTCGCATCTTCAATTCTTTCATCTCAAGTCCAAAGACGGTTCGTGCGACATCGTTATCGTAAACGCCGTACTCTTGCATGACGGCGTGTAGCCCTCGGACTTTGACATTGGGGTTGGCAACGACGGCTTTTTGCAGCAAGGGGAAGCTATCCTCTAAAAGTGCGGTATCGCGACCGGCATAGCCCTTGGCGATGCGCTTTTGTTCACGCGCTTCACGATCGCTTTTTTGTGTGTCGACAATGTCGGCCCAGCCCGCGAGAGCGCGCTTGACCATGTCGCAAACTTCACCGTCTTTTCCGTCGGCGTAGCGCAGGGCGATTTCGCCGATTTGGTCGGAAAGCGCTTCTTTTTGAGCGGTGCAGGGGAATTTCTTCGTAAAGCCGCTTTCGGCATCGGGGTAGGTGACGGCAGGGTGGGTGCCGCGCGCGATCGAGTCGAGGAGTTCGAGGTCGCGCGCCTTTTGGTTTTCGAATGCGGACATATCATTTTCCTTGAGGAGTCTTCTTTTTCACACCAGACAATCATAAAACCGGCAACGGCAGTTTATGACGCAGGCAGTATCAGAAACATTTGCAAATGCTTTTCTAACCTACGCTTACCGACAATCGGCATAGACTTGTCAAAGAAGAAACGAATTTTGTCCGATTGTCAGAACATTGGAGAGAAAAACATGGATAACAAACCCGTCTCTGAAAAGAAATCCTTTGCAGGTTCCGTCGTTTTGGCCGTGGGTCTCGTGTGCGGTCTCGGGCTTTTGGGTTCTCAAATCTCAGACAGTGTCCAAAACTTTGTCGACCGCGATCGTGTGGTGACGGTCAAAGGCTTGGCCGAAGAAGAGGTGATGGCCGACTACGTGATCTGGCCCATGACCTATCGCGAAATGGGCGACGACCTGCCGGCGGTCAACGCTCGTCTTGAATCGCGTGCGCAGCAAATTGCTCAGTTTTTGACGGACGGCGGCATCAAGCCCGAAGAAATCACGATCACGACACCGAGCGTGGACGACGCGCAAGCCAACTCCTACGGCGACAACAAACGTCCGTATCGTTATTCCTTGATGCAAACGATGACGGTGGCAACGAGTGCCGTCGACAAGGTCCGAGCTTTGATCGGCAAACAAAGTCAGTTGATCGATCAGGGCGTGAGCTTTGCCACCGACTATGGCTATCGTACACAGTATTCCTTTACCAAGCTCAACGACATCAAGCCCAAGATGATCGAAACGGCAACGGTCAATGCGCGCGAAGTGGCGGAAAAGTTTGCCAAGGATTCGGGATCGGCATTGGGCAAAATCCGTCGCGCGAGCCAAGGGCAGTTCTCCATTTATGATCGCGACAGCAATACTGCCCATATTAAGAAAGTCCGAGTGGTCACAACCGTCGAGTACTACTTGAAAGATTGATCAATCGCATCATCACGCAAAGCGAAGCTTGAGAAGGATTTTTCGGCTTCGCTTTTTCGTATCTGTGCGGTAATACGTCAGCAAAAGACAACTTTCTGTGGGATTTTTAGCTTAGGGAGAACCATGGGGCGGCATGATAGGCTTTGCCCGTGTACAATCCCCCGATCTTATTTGAGAAATGAAGCATCTCGTCCCAAGAGGTGCGCAAACAATTCTAGGGAGACATCATGAAAAAGATTTTGACCGCTTTGGTCGCTTGCTCTGCCTTGGCAGTGGCCTTGACGGGTTGCGGCGACAAGAAAGAAGAAGCCAAGCCTGCCGCAGCTGCCAACGCTGCCGTGACGTTGACGGTGGGCGCTACCCCGGTGCCGCATGCCGACATTTTGAAGTTCATCGCCCCCGAATTGAAGAAGCAGGGTGTGGATCTCAAGGTCATCGAATTCTCCGACTATGTCAAGCCCAACATGGCTTTGGCCGATAAGGAACTCGATGCCAACTTCTTCCAGCACAAGCCCTATCTGGACAGCTTTGCCAAGGAACGCGGCTTGAAGCTCTCCGTATTGACTTCGGTGCACATCGAACCCATGGGCGTGTACTCCAAGAAGGCTAAGGATGTGAAGAATATTGCCGACGGCGCTAAGGTTGCCATCCCCAACGACCCGACCAACGGCGGCCGTGCGTTGAAGGTTTTGGCCGATGCCGGTTTCTTCGGTTTGAAGGACGGTGTGGGTGTGAACGGTACGCCTGCCGATATCATCAACAACACCAAGAACGTGAAGATCGTCGAAATGGAAGCTGCCGTGTTGCCGCGCACGCTCGATGACGTCGATTTTGCCGTGATCAACTCCAACTTCGCCATGGGCGTGGGTTTGAACCCGGCTAAGGATTCGCTCTTTACCGAATCCAAGGACAGCCCCTATGCCAACATCGTGGCCGTTCGTACCGGCGACGATCGCGAAGTCTTGAAGAAGCTCTCCAACGCTCTGACCACGCAGGCCGTGCGTGACTTCATCAACAACACCTACAAGGGTGCTGTGTTGCCGGCTTTCTAATCGGTGAGGTGTCGATCGGCACACTGAAAAATTAGAACCAACAAAACGAGCCTTGAGCGTTAAGTTCAAGGCTCGTTTTTTAACAGGTTCTTGCAAACGGTATTAATGTCAGCAGCAACACTTGTGTTCGTTTTCCGGCGCATGCATGCCGCAGTTGGCCGTCATGCCTTTGTTTTCAAGGAAAGCCGTGCCCCAGGTGTACATGGCTTCCAAAATGGGCTTGAGGCTTTCTCCCTGTTCGGTCAATCGGTACTCCACCTTGGGAGGCACCACCGGGTAGATTTTGCGCGCAATGAGTCCGTCGGCTTCGAGCTCCCGCAACTGTTGCGTGAGCATTTTGGGTGTGGCCTTGGGAACCACGCGCTGCAACTGCGAGTAGCGCAACGTCTGACCGAACAGGTTCCAGACGATGAGCGTTTTGTATTTGCCGCCGATGAGATTTAAAACGGCTTGTACGGGACAGCAGATGTCTTTGACTTCGGTTTCGGGCATATGTGATCCTCACGATAGTATCTTTTTCGATAGTATAGTCAGATTTGATCCTCAATGTTTCGATTGGAAAGCGTGCAAGTTTGCCGAGACACCACAACTGAGAGAAAGAGATGCAAGGCGAGAAGAAGTGCGCGAAAAATAAGTGTGAAAATAATCAGACAAAGAATGTTTTAAAATCAATGATTTATAGCG
>CALKKK010000081.1 GCA_937995395.1 uncultured Sutterella sp.
GAGCAGTTCCTTTTGTCGGCACAGAGAAACATCTCGTATCTACGCCTTCGAGTTCCAGGAGACGCACCTTTTTGTCAATGCCGCCCGCATAACCCGTAAGACTCCCTGAGGTGCCCACCACTCTGTGGCAAGGCACGATGATCGAGATCGGGTTGTGCCCGACGGCCCCGCCCACGGCTTGCGCGGACATGGTTTTTAGCCCCCGGTCTTTGGCCAGACGTCGGGCAATCTCGCCGTAGGTTATGGTTTGGCCGTAAGGGATCGACAGCAAGATGTCCCAGACGGCGCGGCGAAATGGCGAACCGTTTAAAGCCAAAACCGGAATGCGACCGGGATCCTTTCCTTCAAAATAGGTTTCCAGCCACAAAAACGTGTCGACAAAGACCGGCAAGTCCCTGGGTTCGTAGTCGGGCATCAAGGTCGAGCCGAAGTACTTTTGTCCTTCGAACCACAGCCCGGTCAATTCGGTACCGTTGCTTGCCAAGACGATTTTGCCAATGGGCGACTGAAAGGTGTTCGTATAGACGGTCATAACGTTTACTCCTTGACTGCAGACAGCGTCTGCCATAAATGCATGACGGCATAGCTGCGCCACGGCTGAAAGTTTTTGGAAATGTGCTCGATCTCCTTGGGAGACTTGCCCGGCAGTACATGACGAACGCCGGCGTCGGTCGGCAAAAAGACGTCTTTGTCACCCATGCGCATGGCGATATAGCCCGCTGTCCACGAACCGATACCGGGCACAGCTAAAAGCTTCTCTCGGACGACTCGAAAGTCTTGCGGATGCACAAAACCGCCTTCGGCAAAGAGTTGAGCCAAACGCGCAATGGTACGGCCTCGCGCGGAAGTAATGCCCAAGTTGCCCAGAACGCTTTCGATATCGTCCGTCGCCAGAATTGTTTCGGGCGTTGGAAAAAGATGCGTGAGGCTCACAAAAGGCGTTGCGATCTCGTCCCCCAACCTTTGCACCAGTCGCGCTGCCAGAGTGCCGGCGGCTTTCACCGTGATCTGTTGCCCCAAAACGGCGCGCACGCACAACTCAAACGCATCCGTAAAGCCGGCAATACGAGTGCCTGCCACGAAATCGCTATCGGCAATGCTGCGCATGGGCTCGGCCAAAACGCGCTTGATCGTTGCGGGATCGGCATGAATGTCAAAGAGCTGCCCCATGCGTTGGACAATTGTGTCGAGGTCATCGGTTAAGGTGTCGCTCACGGCCACCTCCAAAGCATGTCTTTGCGGCAGATGGCTGACACAAAGCCAGCCCGCAACGACTCTGTCCTCGAATCTGAACCTCACCGTGCGCCGGTAAACACCGTCAGAAACATCTTCCACGCCGGCAATGGCTCTTGTTGCCAAAAACTGCAACAGTGCCTCAAAGTCGTAAGGCGGCAGGTAATCAAGTGTCACAGCCATACTCATGCTCCTCCTAGATTTTCTTGGGCAGAGCCAAAGCACTCAAGCCCAAAAGCGGCAGGAAGGATGCTGCAATAAAGACGTTGGTAATACCGATGCCATCGGCCAACCAGCCGAAAAATGCTGTGGCAACGCCACCAAGTCCGAAACTCAAGCCGAAGAAGATGCCGGATACCGCCCCGGTGCGTCCGGGCATAGCCTCCAACGCGCAGACCAAAATGGCGGAAAATGCCGAACTGATGATAAAGGACACGATAATCGTGAGAATCACCACCCATGTGAGGCTGACATATGGAATGGCCAAAGCAAAGGGAGCCGCACCGACAATGGAGCCCAACATGACGTTGCGCTTGCCGAATCGGTCTGTAACGGGGCCGCCCACGAGTGTGCCGGCAGCCCCCGAAGCCAGGAAGGCAAAAAGAACATACTGACTCGTAACGGCGTCGATCCCAAACTTTTCCATTGAAAAGAACGTCAGGAAATTGGTGAGACTCGACACATAAACTTGCTTGGAAAACATCAACAAGAAAAGAATCGCAAAGATCCACGCGACTTTGCCGGTCACGGGCGGCAATGATTCGGATAGCATGGCCTTCTTGGCCACGACTTCACGCTTGGCCCACCCTGCCACGCGCCACAGGAAAAACGCCGCACAGGCCGCGGCCGGGGCAAACCAGGCAATGCTCGTTTGACCGTTGGGGATAATGATGACGGCCGCGGCAATAGGACCGATTGCAGAACCGGCATTGCCCCCGACTTGAAAGACGGCCTGTGCCAAACCCTTGCGTCCGCCCGAGGCTTTCTGAGCAACGCGCGCCGATTCCGGATGAAAGATGGCAGACCCGCAGCCCACGACGGCAACCGAGATGAGAATCGATGCAAGGCTTGAAGCGTAGGCCAACGAGATCAAACCGGTTAAAGTCAAAAGCATCCCGAAGGGCAAAGCGTACGGGCGCGGCGTTTTGTCCGAGACATAGCCCACGACGGGCTGCAACAAGGAACTTGTGAGCTGCACTGTCAGAGTAATGAGTCCGACCTCTGTAAAAGTCAGAGCGTTGGCTTCTTTTAAAAGCGGCAACGATGCAGGAAGAAGCGACTGCATCGTGTCGTTTAAAAAGTGTGAGGCGCTGATCAAAAGCAAGATCCCCATCACGGGGCCGGTTTGACGATTCGTTTTCATCTCTGACAAATATTCAAAATATGACTTGACCTTTTTCCTTCAAGGCCGTCGTGTCGATAGTTTACAATGAGGATACTCATTCGAAAGGACAATCTGCATGGACGAAGGGACATTGATAGAAAACGGCTGGCGACAGTTTGCCAAAGACTTCGACGTCGGAGGCGAACGTCCCGAACACATGCATGACGATGCGCAGCTGCTATACGCCAATCGGGGCGTCATGCTTGTCAAAACTCAAGGACGTCAGCGCATCATTGCGCCTTTTCAAGCACTGTGGATTCCGGCAAGTGTTCCCCACTCCATTCGCTTTCTGACGGATACCTGCATGCGAAGCCTCTACTTTCCGATGCAGGCTTGCAAATTCAAGCGCCTCAATACCCAAGTACGTTTGGTGGCGATGCCCGCGCTTTTGAGAGAGTTGATTACCGCTATCTTTGAAAATGAGAGCGATCAAACGACGGTCAACCTCATGACACAACTTGTCTTTCGACTGATCGAACAAGGCAAAGAGCTGGCCGTGACGATTCCTTTGACGGACGATGCGCCGCTAGCCCGCCTCATGACGGACATTTTGGCCAAGCGTCTTTGGGATTTGTCATTGGGCGATGCGGCAAGTCGGCTCAATCTCACGCCCAAAACGTTTTCTCGGCACTTCAAGAACCGTGTTTCGATGAGTTATCGCGACTGGATGGTTCGAGCCAAACTTTTGACGGCTTTGGATATGTTGGCGGGCGGCACATCAATCAAACAGACGGCTTTTGCGTTGGGCTACGCAGACAGCGCCACCTTTATTGCAGCTTTTAGGCGTCTGTTTGGCGTCACACCGGGCAATGTCTCGGGAAACGGTCGAAATTGAGGATTTACCCTCGCACCACAAGATATAGTGGGTCAAAACGTTTCTTCAATCGGACACCTTTGACGTTTGACGAATTTTGCTCAAAATCCCGATCGAAATCCGTACCCGAAAAGCGATAATTTGGGTGAGAAAACCAAAAGAAGATAGGCAGAAGTTAAAAACAATAAAACAAGCCCTCTTCTACACCACACCGAAGGAGGCGCATTATGTTGACACGTTTGACCGGGTTCGGGCGCGAACATTTCAAGACCATCCTGCTTTGGATCGCCATTTGGGCAATCGTCGTGATCGGCTTTCGTGTTTTGGCTTGGGGCATCGGCTTTGCCTGTGAAGAAACCGTTTGCAAGATCATCTGAAAAAACAAATTGTTCTTTTTGCCGATACCAATTTGTGCACATTTGTGGCATAGTGCGCCACACGATGTTGTGATTTGAATGCGGGGGCGAAAACCGCGCTCTGCAATAAAGTAAAAAATTTGAATTTGCGTGTGTTGCAGTACGCGTCAAAACAATTGCGTCGCACCCACGCCCTCCCCTCGACGGGGGTGAATACCGGTTGTTTGAGCTCTCAAGCTTTGCGAATAAGAAACAACAATTCGTACGCAGTCTGGTTAGGTCTTTTGTGTGTTTCGGATGTCGTAAGTCTTGATTGAGCTTGCAGTCGGTTCCCCGTCAAGGGGATTTTGTCGTGCAGCGAAATGAGCATGCCCGGTACCGAATTTGTTTTTTAAACCTTTTTATAGGAGAGCCCATGCTTTCTGATATCGAAATTGCCCAGCAGGCCAAACTCAAGCGTATCGACGATCTCGCTCACGAGTGGGGTTTGGAAGACTCCGAATTCGAGCCCTACGGTTGGGACAAGGCTAAGGTGAACTTGAAGGCCGATCGTGCCGACAAGGGTAAGCTTATTTTGGTGACGGCCACCTCCGGCATGCCCGCAGGGTCCGGTAAGACCACCACCTCCATTGCTCTTGCCCAGGCCATGAACCGTTTGGGCAAGAAGGCCGTGTTGGCTTTGCGCGAACCCTCTTTGGGTCCGGTCTTCGGTATGAAGGGCGGTGCCGCCGGAGGCGGTTACTCTCAGGTGTTGCCGATGGAATCCATCAATTTGCACTTTACCGGTGATTTCCACGCTATTACGGCGGCCAATAACCTCATCGCCGCATTGATCGACAATGCCCGCCATCAGCGTCAGATCGACTTGAAGGAAGTGACGTGGAAGCGCGTGCTCGATGTCAACGACCGTCAGCTGCGCTTTATCGTCGACGGCCTCGGGGGCTCTGCCAACGGTACGCCCACCGAAACCGGCTTTGACATTACGGCAGCAAGCGAACTTATGGCCGTGCTTTGCCTGGCCGACGGCATGGACGATTTGCGCGCTCGTATCGATCGCCTGGTTTTGGGTATCAAGCGCGACGGCACGCCTTATACCTGCAAGGAATTGGGTGCCACGGGCTCTGTGATGGCTCTGTTGCTTGACGCCATGAAGCCCAATCTGGTTCAGACTTTAGAAGGCACACCCGCCTTTATTCACGGCGGCCCCTTCGCCAATATCGCGCACGGCTGCAACTCGGTGGCCGCTACGCGCGCTGCTTTAAAGCTCGGCGACTATGCCATTACCGAAGCCGGCTTCGGCTCCGACTTGGGTGCCGAAAAGTTCTATGACATCAAGTGCCGCTTGACGGGTTTGCAGCCTGCAGCAGTGGTACTCGTCACCAGCCTCAAAGCCCTGAAGTGGCACGGCGGTGTGGCACTGCCCGAAATCGGCAAGCCCAACCTCGAAGCTTTGAAGAAGGGCTTGTGCAATTTGGATGCGCACATTGCCAATCTGAAGGCCTTCGGTCCCGGTATTGTTGTCAGCATGAACCACTTTGCCAATGATCCGGAAGACGAAATCGCCGTCTTGCGCGCTCGCTGCGAAGAATTGGGCGTCAAGTTTGCTATTTCCGACGGCTTTGCCTTGGGCGGTAAGGGTGCCGAAGACGTGGCCAAGGCCGTCTTTGAAACGGCTGAAAACACGGTTGCTTTGAATCATCCGTGCGAAGCCGACGACGATGTGGTCACCAAGGTCACCAAGATCGCTCAGCGCGTTTACGGTGCTGCTACGGTGACGTTGTCCGATGCTGCCAAGAAGGACTTGAAAGCAATCGTCGATATGGGCTTTGACAAGTTGCCGGTCTGTATCGCCAAGACCCCCTTCTCGTTGACGGCCGATGCCAAGGCTTTGGGTGCACCCAAGGACTTTGATTTACCGGTAGCTCGCTTGATTTTGAACGCCGGTGCCGGCTTCGTGGTGGTCACCACAGGCGCCATCATGCGTATGCCGGGTTTGCCGAAGGTGCCGGCTGCCATGCAGATCGACGTTGCCGACGGAAAGATCACCGGACTGGCTTAAGCGATGTTATAACGCCCCTTCTCCGACTTGCGGTAATCGAAAGAAGTCGGGTTAGTTTGTAGACGATCTCGGGTAAGGAATCTTTCTTGCCCGAGATTTTCTTTTTGGTGAGCTCGGCCTGCGGCAATGAAGTATTACAACTTTGTCACGCGCAGATCATCCATTTGTCATAAATACACTCTATAGTGA
>CALKKK010000082.1 GCA_937995395.1 uncultured Sutterella sp.
TTTATTTTTCTTTTCTTTTTTAATCCCCCTTGCGGGGCATTAAAAAAGAGCAACCTTTTTCGTTGCTCCGACTTGTTTTCGCTGCTTCGTTTCGGCTGTATCGTTCAGCGAGGTTGCGCATTATGAAGATGTTTTTTGTACTTGTCAAGAAATTTTGAGAGATTCTCCAAAAAAACAAGGGTGGACATTTGTTCACCCTTGTTTTTAAAGGAAAAGTTTTTTAGCTCAACTGAACTTTCTTCCAAATTCTCGAGATGTTGAGTCGCTTGGGTTGCACCTTGCGATCCTTATAGGTCGTATGCAACAACTCTTCGGCCAAGTGACTCATGGGCTGAGCCAAGAATTCGTCATAAAGACGAATCACATCCGGGTTGTTGTGCGACTGACGGTATTGACGCGTGGCGTCGATCGCATAGATCGAAGCCGTACGTTCGCGCATGCCGGACAGATATTCGTTGTTGTTGCGCACCGTACCGCCGCCGTCGATACAGCCGCCCGGACACGCCATCACTTCGATGAACTGGTAATCGGCTTCGCCGGACTTAACTTTTTCGATCAATTTTTCGGCATTGGCCAAGCCGTTGACGACGGCGATCTTGACCTTGCCCTTTTCACCCAAATCCACCGTGGCTTCACGCATGCCGTTTAAAGCACGCACCGGCTGATATTCGACGGGACCCAATTCTTTGCCCGTCACCTTGAAGTGAACGGTACGAATTGCCGCTTCCATCACGCCGCCCGAAACGCCGAAGATGGCTGCCGCACCGGTGTTGTCCGCCATAAAGGGACTGTCAAACGTACCGTCGGGCAATTGATTGAGTTCGATGCCGTAGCGACGCAACAGTCGGGCAAATTCGCGCACCGTCAATACGAGGTCGGTGTCGCGTATGCCGTTTTTGGCCAGCTGATCGCGTGCGGCTTCGTCCTTTTTAGCCGTACACGGCATGATCGAAATGAAGCGCACCTTGGCAGGATCGAGATGGTGTTCCTTGGCAAACCAAGACTTCACCAGCGAGCCGAAAATGCCCTGCGGAGAGCGTGTGCTCGATAGATTGTCGATTAATTCCGGATGAATCTTTTCCACAAAATTGACCCAGCCCGGGCAGCAGCTCGTCATCATCGGCAAGCCTTGTCCGCTTTGCAAACGATGCAAAAGTTCGGTGCCTTCTTCCAAAATCGTCACGTCGGCAGCCCAGTTGATGTCGCACACATAGTCGGCGCCCAACTTCTTTAAGGCCGAGATGATCTTCTTTTCGACGTTGATGCCCGTGGCCATTCCGAATGCGTCGCCAATTGTGACGCGCACGGCCGGAGCAAAAGCCACCACCGTCTTGATTTCCGGATCGTCCAACCAGTCAACGGCTGTTTCGATCTGATCGTGTTCGCTCAAAGCGCCCGTAGGGCACACCATCGTGCACTGACCGCACTGTACGCACGTAGCCGAATCCGCCCAACGATGTGCACCTGCAATGCCCACGCCGCACTTGGTGCCGATATCGTCCAAGGTCAAGGCGGCAATGCCCTGCACCTTTCGGCACACTTCGACGCAGCGACCGCAACGGATGCACTTGTTGACATCGCGCACCACACCGTTGGCCGACCAGTCGTCGGGTCTCTTTTGGGTAAAGCGACCGCTGCAACCGTTGTCGCGCAAGCCCACATACATGGCCAAATCCTGCAATTCGCAGTTGCCGTGACGCGCGCAGCTTGCGCAGTCCTGATCATGGTCGGCAAAAAGCCAAGCCACTTGCATGCGCTGCATGCGACGCACTTCCGGAGTGCGCGTCAATACGCGCATGCCTTCTTGCATGGGCGTCGTGCAAGACGTCACGATCTTTTTCTCGGGCTTGTCGCCGGCAGTGGTCATTTCGACCAAACAAACGCGACACGTTCCCGGCGTGTGATCCAAAGGCAAATAAGCGCAAAGCGTCGGAATAAAGATGCCGTTTTTGCGCGCGGCGGCCAAAATGGTGTCACCTTCGTTAAATTCGATTTCTCTATCGTTGATCCAGGCTTTCATTCTTAGGCTCCTTGACGCACGTTTTGCTGGTGCTTTGCATCGACATTGCCCGGAATCGGGCGCGGTGTTACCACAGCCAAAAGTCTGTAGCAACGCATGCAACGTTGAGCCTCGCGATAGGCCTGTTCATCGGTAAAGGTCAAATCGACCTCGCGGAAATTCTTTTCGCGTTCGCAAACCGGGATATGCGGCAACGGTTCGCGTTTGGCCGGACGCACCGGCATCTTGGGTTCGCCGTCTTCCAAAAGTTTGCAATCGTGAATGATCTGTCCCATGCGGAAACGCGGCACAAAGCCCACGGAACCGCGGGAGAGATATTCGTCAATGGAGTAAGCGGCACGTTCGCCGTGTGCCAAACCGCCGATCAAAGTCGTGGGACCCGTGGCGCAGTCGCCGCCGGCAAACACACCGGGACGCGACGTGGCCAGAGCGCTGTTCACAGCAATATTGCCCCACCGATCGAAAAGCACGCCTTCGGTTTCAGGCAACACGCTACGATCCAACTTCTGACCGATGGCGGCAATCAAGGTCGAGCACTCGATCACGAATTCGCTGCCAGCAACGGCGCGCACGCCGCGACGGCCGCGCGCATCTTTTTCTGTCAACTCCATCTTTGTGAGACGCACGCCCTTGACCACGCCGTCTTCTTCGATGATTTCGCTCGGATTGGTCAGGAAGTGGAATTCGACGCCTTCGTCCATAGCGGCTTCGATTTCTTCCGGATCGGCCGTAGCGGCATCGGCCGTACGACGATATACGACATGCACTTTGCCGTCTGTAATGCGCTTGGCGGTGCGGCAGCAGTCCATGGCCACGTTACCGGAACCGACGACGATCACGTCGCCTTCGAGCTTGATTTGGCCGCCTTCGTCAACCGTCTTTTCGACTTCAAGCAAGAAGTCGATACCGTTGCGATAGCCCTTCCAGGACGTGTCTTCGCCGGGCAAGCCCAGATAAGCGCCAACGGCACAACCGATGCCGATAAAGACGGCGCCGTATCCGCGATTAAAGAGGTCGCTCACGGAAAAGTCCGAACCCAGACACTGACCGAAGTTCCACACGCCGCCCAACTCGGTAATGGCGTCTGTTTCCTTTTGCAACAAGCCCTTGGGCAAACGGTAAGGCGGAATACCGCGCAAGGCCATGCCGCCGGCGTTTTCGTCCTTATCGTAAATATCGACCGGATAGCCCATCATCAAGAGGTTGTAAGCACAGTTGATGCCGGCCGGACCCGCGCCCACGACGGCAACACGCGCTTTGGTCGGGTCGAGCATCGGATCCATCCCCTTAAAGAGATCGGACACGCTGGAACCGACGCTATCGGACACCCAACGCTTGATGTCTTTAATGGCCACAGCCTGATCGACATAGCGACGGCGGCAGACGGATTCGCAGGGACGAGCACACACGCGACCGCAGGAAGCCACCAACGGATAGTGGTGCAACAAAACGCCTGCGGCCAATTCGGGATGACCGTCTCTGACATAGTCGATGTAGCGAGGGATGTTGACGTGTGCCGGACAGGCTTCGATGCACTTGGCAGTCACTGTCGTATAGATGTCGCCCTGCATGGGAGCTGCCGTCATGATCAAACGTTCTCTAAAGTGCGTCAAGGCACCGATCATGGCTTCGGGCGTTGTGCGACCGATACCGCACAAGCTCGTTTGGCGCATCTGCAAAGCGGACTCAAGAATGTGATCCCAGTCGACTTCAAACCCCTTGCCGTCAATCAAGTCTTTGAGTGCCAGCTCCATCAAAATGGCACCGGTACGGCACGGCGTGCAACGACCGCAGGAAATTTCGCGGGTTTGCGTGTAGTAGCGATACAAAATGCCCGCCAAGCTTTCGTTTTCGTTAAAAACCAAAAAGCCGAAATTGCTCACAATCGCGTCGATCGGATTGCCGGGATTGAAATTTTGTAGGGCCGTCAAAGGCAAATCGGGCGGAGCGGCATCTTCTCCGTTGGTGTTGTCGTACTTCACACCTTTCCATACGCCGTACTGGATTTTGTACATCGTTTTGGGGTCCGTTGTTGTTAGCGGTTAAGCCTCTAAGGCTGTCTGCAGAACCAAGAACCGAATGTTCAAGCACGTTCTTCGTTCCGCCCTTTTTTACTTTTTCTCTGAAATTCGGTGTTGCCCTCCTCCTTCGAAAGGACTACAACCCCGAATCGGGTATCGAAATTGTAGGCTGTTTTGCGTCTTTTTCCTACAACTTGTCGGAAAAACTATCGCGTCGATTTAAAGCGACGAAAACGTCAACTCGCCTGAAACTCGGGGCAAAACACCCGACTTGCAAGTTCGATCGTGCCGCGCAGCGGCTTACGATCTATAGACTATATAGTCTTAGTGCTATGGAATTTAGCCAAAACCATAGCAAAAATGCCTCTCGGAAAATCTTCGAGAGGCATTTTCGTTGCGTTGCGCAAGGTGCGGTTACATGGTCGAGACGGCGCGATAGAGCATGTAGCCGGCCAAAATGAAAAGGTTGCAAGCAAAAATTTTCTTCAAAGGCTTGGTGTTGATGCTGTGGGCCACCTTGGCACCCAAAGGCGCCGTGAAAATGCTCGCAATCGACACGCACAACAGTGCCGGAAGGTGAATGTAGCCCAACGTTTCGGGCCAGCCCGGCATGCCGCCCGTGCCCAAGCCCGTGACGATGTAACCGATCGTACCCGCGGCCGCAATGGGAAAACCGAACGCGGCAGAAGTTCCGACGGCATTTTTCATGGGCACATTGCACCAAAGCATAAAGGGCACAGATATGAATCCGCCGCCCGCACCCACCAATGCGCTCACCACACCGATGCCGGTACCCACACCGAACTGACCGAGTTTGCCGGGCAACTCGCGCGCAGCCGACGGTTTGGAATTCATAAACATCTTCACGGCCGAAAAGCCCACGAAGCAGACAAAGACCATCGAAATCCAAAAGGTGGGCAAAAGACTTGCAATCTTGGCCCCGCCCAAAGACCCCACCAAAATACCGGGAGCCACACTCCAGACCAACGGCCACAGAACGCCGCCGCGCTGATGGTGCGCTCTGACGCTTGACATCGAGGTAAACATAATCGTTGCCAGAGACGTCGCAATGGCCACGTGCACGATATGTTCGTTGGGAATTCCTGCCAAAGGCAGCAACATCGTCAAAAAGGGCGTCAAGATCATGCCGCCGCCAATGCCCAAGAGCCCGGCCAAAAAGCCGGTACAAGAACCCAACAACATCAACGCCAATGCAATTTCGATGGTCATGGCAAAAGTTTCCTTTGTCCGCAAAAAGAAGCGCAAATTCTACGCCCGGCCTTTGTCTTTCGAAATAAGCCAAGTACCGTAGAAGGTGTCCGTTATCGCTATTCGTGCCCGATTAACTGAGCGTGCTCGTCCAAATATTCCCCCTCTTGCGTTTTCCACAACTGTCGCGGGATGGCGTGGCTTGAGAAGAAATGCGGCGACAAACTGAAAGCGTAGCTGCCGGCATTGGTGATGCTCACGATGTCGCCCACTTCGGCTTTCTTCAACTCGATATCGTTGGCCACGATATCCAGAGCCGTGCAAAGATTGCCTACCAAATTGACGCGCTCGGTTTCAACGGCGTTGTTTTCGACCGAAATCACGAAGGGACGCGGCGACGTATACAAGGGCTCTTGCCCGTCGGCAGCATCGGCATTGTTCGTTAAAACCAAATGAGCGATCGCCGGACGAATGAAACCGGTCAGTGCATTTCTGACAATCACGTACTTCACGCCGCGCGAAACCTTGATATCGACCACGGGCGTGTAGTAGGTGCCGGCTTGACAGACGATATAGCGCCCCGTTTCCATGATCAGACGCAGTTTGCCTTCGGATTTGGCCACGAGTTCTTTGGCCTTGGCCGAGAGCACGGCAAAGTCGACCGGGGTATCGCGTTGCGCTTCGTAAGCTTCGCCGATGCCGCTGCCCATATTGAGGTAATCGAGCTTCACGCCCAATTGAGCTTCTAGGCGGCCTGCCAATTCAAAACACTTGTCCCAATAAGTGGCAATGCGTTGCGCATCCAAAACCTGAGAGCGCACGTGCATGTGAATGCCTTCGAGTTCCAAATTGGGGCTGGCGTGCAAAACTTCGAGCAACTTCGGCAGTTCTTCAACGTCGATACCGAATTTTCCGGGCAAGCCCACATCGTCGGTCATCGTAAAGTCGGGATTCAAACGTACGCCGAACTTCACCGTCATCGCCTTTTCTTGCGCCAAAGCCTGAAGGCGTTCGATATCGTGAAAGCTGTCGGCAATGAAGCGACACTTGCCCAAGGTCATTTCGATATCTCGATCGCTTTTGCCCGGCGCCGAATAGTAGATGTCGCTTGCGGCAAAGCCTTGCGTCATCCCCATGAAGACTTCGTTGCTCGAAGCCGCATCCAAACCGAAACCGGCAGCTTTGACCTCTTGCAAAATCTGCGCATACGGATTGGTCTTGACCGAATACAAGAATTCAAACCCGGCCAAAGCTTCTTTGACTTGAGCGCAACGCGCACGCACATGCGCCTGATCGTACACGTAACACGGTGCCGTGGCTCGGATAGTTTTACTGACAATGGATTCGGTCATGGATTTTTCCTTATGAGAATGGTACGGCGAATTTCTTCGGCCGTGGTGTCGCCGAAAAACGGAGTGAATTGATTTTGCGGGCTGCGCCAGATCGCCAACGGAACGGAGGTGCCGCCCGCTTTGCGAAAGATGCGGGCATTTTCCCACACACGGTCGCGATCGGTTTGCGTTGCAGGATAGTCGTTGCATTCGAGCCCGCCCTCGACAAATGAGAGTTGATGCTCGTTCATGGCTTTCCAAGGCGAACTAGACGCCAAAATGCTTGCACCTTGCGCGGTACTGATATCGGCGCTCACGCAAACGGGAAACCAAAAGAAGTCGAGCTCGTTTTCAAGCACCTTGGACGTTTCCCAAAAGGCATGCGACCAGGAACATTGGCAATCGAAAACCGTCACAACCACAGGCAACCCTTCGGCTCCGGGCCGATGAAATCCGCAGCCGCGCAGGACAAGACGCTCGTAGATCGCATCCAACTGGGTGCCGGCACGCAACTTCGGATAATCCGGGTGCGCGGGCATCGCAAACCGGTCGGTGGGAATGGCGCAAACTTTTTCGGGATTCATAATCGTTGCCGCAAGAAAACGATGCGAAAAATTGTAGCCGTTGCCAAGCCCCGAGCGCAAAAAAACAAACCGATCGAGCGTTAACCCGACCGGTTCGTTTTGCTTTTTGTGCGCGGCTATGAAGATTTAACCCCACAGCCTCGAGTCAATCATTCGCAACAGATTATTGCGGATGAATCATCTTGGAAGGATCAACGTATTCGTTGAACTGTTCTTCCGTGCACATTTCAAGCTTCAAGCAAGCTTCGCGCAAGCTCAAGTTTTCCTTGTGAGCGTACTTGGCGATCTTGGCAGCGTTGTCGTAACCGACCAACGGAGACAGAGCCGTCACCAACATCAAGGAACGTTCCATCAATTCGTTGATGCGATCGACGTTGGGCGTGATGCCGGCAACGCAGTGGATTTCGAAGGACTTCATGCAGTCGGCCAACAAGCGGATGCTCTGCAACAGGTTGTGAGCGATCACGGGCTTGAAGACGTTGAGTTCGAAGTTACCCTGGCTGGCAGCCATGTTAATGCAGGTGGCGTTACCCATGACCTGAACGGCAACCATCGTCACGGCTTCGCACTGCGTCGGATTGACCTTACCCGGCATGATGGAAGAACCCGGTTCGTTGGCCGGAATGTTGATTTCGCCCAAGCCGCCGCGAGGACCGCTGGCGAGCCAACGAATATCGTTGGCAATCTTCATCAAGTCGGCAGCCAAGCCGGCCAAAGCGCCTTCCAAGGTCACGAGAGCGTCGTGGCTGGTCAAACCCCAGAACTTGTTGGTGGCGTCGACAAACTTCAAACCCGTCACTTCAGTCAACGTTGCGGAAACGTCGGCACCGAAGCCCTTCGGCGAGTTGATACCCGTACCGACGGCCGTACCGCCGATAGCCAATTCGCGGCAGGTTTCCAAAGCGCCCATGATCTGCTGCTTGGCGTGCGTCATCATGGAAGCATAGCCGCTGAATTCCTGACCCAAGGTCAAGGGCGTGGCATCCTGCAAGTGAGTGCGGCCGTTCTTGATGTAGGGTGCGAATTCTTCAGACTTGGCATACAGGCACTTTTCGAAGTCTTCCAAGCGCGGCATCAAGTACTTGCAAACTTCAACCACGGCCATGATGTGCAAAGCCGTCGGGAACGTGTCGTTGGAAGACTGGCTCATGTTGACATGGTCGTTGGGGTGAACCAAGTTTTCCTTGGGCGTATTGGCCTTGTCGCGGAAGTTGCCGCCGAGGATTTCCGTTGCACGGTTGGCGATCACTTCGTTCATGTTCATGTTGGACTGGGTGCCGGAACCCGTCTGCCAAATGGCCAAGGGGAAGTTGCCGTCGAGCTTGCCGGCCAAGATGTCGTCGCAAGCCTGCTTGATGGCGTTGAAGCGGCGATCGTCGAGCTTGCCGTACTTATGGTTGGCAATAGCGCAAGCCTGCTTGAGCATGGCGAAAGCGCGGGTGATTTCAGCCGGCATCTTTTCTACGCCGATCTTGAAGTTTTCGTAGCTACGCTCCGTCTGGGCGCCCCAGTACTTGTCGTCCGGCACGCGAATTTCACCCATGGAGTCTTTTTCGATACGAAATTCCATTTCTTTTCCCTCTTCCTATTTAAAAGTGGCAATACCTCATCGAATACTCAAAAAGAGATATCGCCGAATCAGCATAATGCAACGTAATGTGGCAAATCCCATCTTTTTCAGCTCGGAGATGCCTTTTAATTACCGCGAAAGGAGTATAGAGAAAATCCCTCTTCAGGCTAGAAGAATTTTGCCGCTTACTCCCTTTGATCTGCGCAAAAACAAAATTTCGAGCAATCTTTACGGTTTCGAAGGCTCAGAGACACCGAATTTTGTCTCCTCCTGGGAAAAACCCTCGAATTTTGGCGAAACTTACCGAAACAGTGCGCAACGTCAATCCGAGAGGCGACTCTTACACGAAATAGGTATGCTTTTGCCCGAATTTCGCCTATTCTTCGTGCCGCACGGCGCATTGCGCGCATTTTCATTCTTGTCTTCCCATGAATCAGTTTTCTCAGTTGTTGTTCGACAGTCAGTCGGTCGGACATATTTTGCTTGTCTACGCCTTTGTGATTGCCCTTGGCATGGCGCTTGGGCGAATTAAAGTGTTGGGCGTTTCGCTTGGCGTTACCTTTGTTTTGTTTGTCGCCTTGGCAGTCAGCTACATGGGTGTGGCCGTCAACGTCACGGTGATGAACTTTTTGCGCGACTTCGGCCTTATTCTCTTTGTGTTCTTTATCGGTTTGCAAGTGGGACCGTCCTTTTTCTCGTCGTTTCGAAGCGGAGGACTGCAACTCAATCTCCTGACGGTCTTGGCCGTGTTTTTGAGCGTCGTTTTGACCGTTGTCCTATGGTTTGTCTTTCGCGACACGGTCGATTTGCCGCAGATGTTGGGCGTGCATTACGGTGCCGTGACCAACACGCCTGGTCTGGGTGCCACGCAAGAAGCCTTGGACATGTTGGGTTACACGGGAGAAAACATCGCCGTGGGGTATGCCTGCGCCTATCCCTTGGGTGTGGTGGGCATTATCGGGTCAGCCATTATTTTGCGGCTGATTTTTAAAGTGGATGTCAAGGAAGAAGATCGTCACTGGGAAGAAGAAGCCAATGCCAATAGCGCAGCGCCCATTTTCTTTCATGTCGAAATCACCAACGAAGGCATTCAGGGACAAACGATTCGTCATATCCGCGAATTCATTCAACGCCCCTTTATCTGCTCGCGCGTGTTGCATGCGGGCGAAATCACCAGTCCGCACGCCGACATGCAACTGTATGTGGGCGACAAATGCCGTATCGTGGCCGGTGCTGAAGACAAAGATGCGATCGTGGCGTTTTTCGGGCACGAAGCCTTCGATTGCGATTTGGCCACCGAACATTCGCCATTGATCAGCCGCAACATTCGCATCACCAAAGAAGCCGTCAACGGCATGCGCATGAGCCAATTGCATTTAAGCAAATTTGACGGCGTGAATATCACCCGCGTTTTCCGCTCGGGCATGACGCTTTTTCCCTACCCCAACCTGCACCTGCAGTTGGGCGATCAGGTCTATTGCGTGGGGCCGGCGCGCTCCATTGCCCGTTTGGCAGATCGCTTGGGCAACCAAGAGCAAAAGTTGGACCACCCCAACATTATTTCGATCTTTTTGGGGATCATGCTCGGCATCTTCTTGGGTTATCTGCCGATAGCAATTCCGGGGATGCCCGTAGCACTCAAACTCGGTTTGGCGGGCGGCCCCTTGATCGTGGCGATTTTGTTGGGTTACTGGGGACCGCACTTTAAGCTTGTGACCTACACCACCCACTCGGCCAATTTGATGCTGCGAGAGCTTGGCATTGCGCTCTTTTTAGCGAGTGTGGGCTTGGGTGCGGGCGACAAATTTGTGGCCGCACTCGTGCACGGCAACGGGCCCTTATATGTTGTCTTGGGTGTCGTGATCACTATGGTACCGCTTTTGATCGTGGGCATCATTGCGCGCATGAAGATGAAAATGAACTACCACTCCATCGTTGGGCTTCTGGCGGGCGCCACCACCGATCCGCCCACATTGGCCTATGCCAATACGCTGTCGGAAAAAGATTCGTCGGCCATTGCTTACTCGACCGTTTATCCGCTGGCAATGTTTCTGAGAATTCTTTCCGGTCAGTTGACGCTGGTTTTGCTTTGGTCGTTCATTAGCTGACGGTCGCCAACCGGCAAAAAAGCGCCGCAGTCCTTTTAAACAGGTGCGGCGCTTTTGTTTTATCCGTAAAAAACCTTCCCTCAAGCAAAATTCGAAGGAAGGTTTGCTTCGGCCTAACGACTCAACGTGCGATTACTCGCAAGCGGTGAAGCTGTCGTCGGACGGATTCCACATCGCAGCATAGACGGCTGCCTTCAAGTCGGCCGGATACTCGATCTGAGCCAAGCCCTTGTCAAAGCAGTACTGTGCCACGGCAACGGCGATTTCGCCGGACAACTCGCGGATCTGGGAAAGCGGCGGATACATGGCGCCGCTGTCGAGATCTTCCACACTGACCAAATCGGCCAAGCGCTTGGCAGCTGCCAAGAACACGCCGTTGGGAATGCTCTTTGCGCGCGTGTAGATGCAACCCAAACCGATGCCCGGGAACACATAGCTGTTGTTGCCCTGACGCGGCACGAAGGTCTTGCCGTTGATTTCAAGCGGGTCAAAAGGAGAACCGCTCGCAAAAATCGCGCGACCGTCGGACCATTGATAGGCTTCTTCGGCCGTGCATTCGGCCTTGGAGGTCGGATTGGACAAAGCGAAGATGATGGGCTTGTCGTTGATTTCGCTCATCAATTCGATCACTTCCTGACTGAAAGCCTTGGCCTGAGCCGACACGCCGATGATGGCCGTGGGCTTGATTTCGCGAATGGCTTCGACAAATGTCGGGCACACGTTCCAGTCGTGGGCAAACGGCACCTTGTTGTCTGCCAACTTGTCGCCACGCTTGGCAGAAACCAAGCCCTTGGAGTCAAACAGTGAAATCTTCTTTAAAGCTTCTTCGCGGCTCGTACCTTCTTCGACCATTGCGTCGGCCAAGAGGTGTGCAATACCCGTTGCTGCCGAACCTGCACCCAAGAAGAGAATGCGCTGATCGGACAACTTTTGCTTCAAAACACGCATAGCCGAATAGAAACCCGTCACCACCACGGAAGCCGTGCCCTGAATATCGTCGTTAAAGCACGGCACGCGATCGCGCCAATAATCCAACAAGTCGAAAGCGTGGCAGTTGTGGAAATCTTCGAACTGAATCAAGACATTGGGCCAGCGTTCGCGCACGGCGGCGACAAATTCGGCCACCAACGCGTCGTATGCTTCGCCGTCGATACGCTTGTGGCGCGCACCGATATACAAGGGGTCGTTCAAAAGCTCTTCGTTATTGGTACCGACATCCAAGGTCACGGGGAGAGCCTTTTGCGGATTGACACCGGCACAAGCCGTGTAAAGAGCAAGTTTGCCGATCGGGATGCCCATGCCGCCCGCACCCAAGTCGCCCAAGCCCAAGATACGCTGACCGTCAGTCACGACAATGATGTCGACTTCTTCATTAGGCACATTGGCAACAACTTCGCGCACGTGACCGGCATCTTCGGCGGTAATAAACAGACCGCGAGACGAACGATAGAAGTGGCTGAATTTCTGGCAAGCTTCACCGACCGTGGGAGTGTAGATAAAGGGCATGTACTCTTCGACGTTTTCCATCACTAGTTGGAAGTAAAGCGCCTCGTCAATCATGCGCACGGTATCGAGCACCAAGTATTTGTTCAGGGGCGTCGTCTGCTGGTTCATCAACTCCTTCCAGCGAGCCACTTGCTGCTCACGCGTCGAAACGGCTGCCGGCAATAGGCCCTTGAGTCCCAAAGCTTCACGTTCTTCTTGGGTGTGGGCCAAACCGCGGCCGAGCCACGGATTGCGCAGCAGTTTGATTCCGCGCAGATTCTTTTCACAATTGGTCATCTTAACTTGCCTAAATCAAGGAAATGTTCGGAGAGCTTTATTGTCATCTATGGAGCACCCTTCGCTTCTCCGGTACAAACTTCGGTGCTCAATTTCTTTATTCTACGCCATCAACCACAAGATATTGATCCTCCGAATGGGCGAAAACCCGCCTATATTCGGGTGAATTTCGATTTTTGTCACCTTTTTAGCGTAACTCCAATTAAGCCTGATGCAAAAAAAGCCATACCGAGCGACACCCGTAAGCAATTTGCCCACTACCGAAAGCCTTCGAACTTGCGTAGCATTAGATGCAATTTCTTGTTGCGATAGTGTCCGAACTATCGCCGAATTTTGAAGGATAGAAGATGACGAAAGAAATCGTTTCCACAACCAATGCACCGGCTGCCATCGGCCCCTACTCTCAAGCCGTCGTTGCCGGCAACCTCATTTTCGTCTCCGGTCAGATTCCGATCAATCCGGCCACGGGCGAAATGCCCGAATGCATCAAGGATCAGGCCCGTCAGTCGCTCAGCAACCTCAAGGCCATTGTGGAAGCTGCCGGCTGCACCATGGATCAGGTGGTCAAAACAACGTGCTTTTTAGCCGATATCGGCGACTTCGTTGCCTTTAACGAGGTCTATGCCGAATTCTTCCCAGCCGGAGCCGCGCCCGCACGCTCTGCCGTCGAAGTGGGCGCGATCCCCAAGGGGGCAAAATGTGAAATCGAATGCATTGTCATGCGCTAATTGCTGCACGTCACGCCGATAGCAAAAATCTCCGCACCGATCTCGGTTGCGGAGATTTTTTGCATCTCAACCGTCAGTGACCGTTATCGAACACGGTCTTGGTTTGCGAGAACTCTTCCAAACCGGCCAAACCGCCTTCGCGTCCGTGACCGCTTTGTTTGTAGCCTCCGAACGGGGCCGACTCGTCGCGCACGGCGTCGTTGATATACACGCCCCCGGTACGCAGGCGGCGCGCGACGGCAATCGCCTTTGCCTTATCGGGACTAAAGACCGCAGCGCTTAATCCGTAGATCGAGTCGTTTGCAATGGCAACGGCCTCTTCAACCGTCTCATACGTGATGACGCAAAGCACGGGCCCGAAGATTTCTTCTTGGGCAATGCGCATACTGTTTTTGACATTGACAAAAACTGCGGGCTCGATGAAGTAACCGGCTTCCGACGTCTCGGGCACGCGACCGCAAAGAAGCTCTGCACCCTCTTCAAGCCCCAACTGCAAATAGCGTTTCACCGTTTCAAATTGCGCTTTGGTCGCCACCGGTCCCAAGTCGGTCGCAGGATCCGTAGGATCGCCCACCTTGAGCTTGGAGACTTCTTCCAAAAGCAGCGCTTTGATTGCTTCCAAGTCCTTGGCAGGCACGATCAAACGGGAAAGCGCCGTGCAAGTTTGCCCGCTATTCATAAAGATGGAACTGACGAGCTTATGCATGGCGGGTCGATAATCGTCGGCTTCAAGCCAAATGTAAGCCGACTTGCCGCCCAATTCCAATACGGTCTTTTTGACCGTGTGCGCTGCGGCGGCCGCCAAAGTTTTGCCCACGTCGGTCGAGCCCGTAAAGCTCACCATGGCAATCTTGGGATGCGTCGACAGAAGGTTTCCCAAACGCGAGCCACGTCCGGTCACAAGATTAACCACACCCTTAGGAAATCCTGCCCGATGAAAGGCTTCAACAAGCAAATAAGCGGTCAAAGGCGTGTTGCTTGCAGGCTTGAGCACCACGGTATTGCCCATCAAGACGGCGGGAATCACCTTCTGAACGATCTGTCCCAAAGGATAGTTCCAAGGCGTGATGCAGGCGACTACACCCCAGGGTTCGCGCAAAACAGTGCACTGATCGAGCCGGGTCTCCAAAGAAACTTGCTTGGCCGCATCGATAAAGTGATGCACACGCACAAATTGACGCTCGCAATGACTGTAACGACTAAACGTAACGGGAGAGCCCAACTCTTTGGCCTCAAGCTCGACAATATCGTCTGCCATAGACTCAAAGTGCGTTGCCATGGCTTGCATCAGACGAATACGCTCGTCCATCGGCGTCTGGCTCCAAGACGCAAACGCCGCATCCGCCGCATCGATCGCAGAGACGACATCGGAATCGGAACAATCGGGAACGCAGGCAAAATTTTGCAGCGTTGCAGGATTTTGCAACGCAATGGTGTCGGTCGATTCGGGCGTAACCCAACAACCGTTGACGTAGATTTTGCCGAAATCCGTCGACATGAATGTATCCGATCCTTTTATATGCAATGTGCCGAAATGAGGAAGGATTTTAACGCCTCAGATGTCGAAAAGCTTTTCCAAAGTATCTCGATTCGTTGCCAATGCAGGATTTTCGGACAAGGCAAGCATCAACTTTAAGCGTGCCTTGGCAGCCGATAATTCTCCACCCATGGCAATGCCGGCATTGCGCGTATCCGTCACCGAACCGGGATAGCCGTAAACATCCAACACACGACCGGCCGAAGTTCTCGTGGTCACGACCACGGCGATGCCTTTTTGCACCGCATCGCGAATGCCTGCCACCATATCGGGCGCCACATTGCCGCGACCGAAACCTTCGACGATCAAGCCTTGGCAGCCGAGACCGACGGCAAAGTCGATGTATTCCCTGTCGGAACCTGTCATGGTTTTGACGATATCCACACGTGCCGTCAGAGCTTTGGGCGCAAAGCGCACGACGCCCAAAGGTTTGCGGCGCATGATCACGCGATCCACATCCACATAGCCCACCGGCCCCCACCAAGGCGACTCGAACGTGGCCGGATTGGCAGAATGGGTCTTGGTGACTTCGGCAGGCGCATGCAGCGTTTCATTTAAACAAACCAAAACGCCCATGCCGAGAGCTTCGTGACTTGCCGCCGTTTTGACGGCGCAGTAAATGTTCATCGGACCGTCGGGACTTGTTTCGTCGGCTCCGCGCATAGCGGCGGTCGTCACGATCGGTTTTTCGCCAAGATGCACCAAGTCAAGAAAATAGCTTGTTTCTTCCAAGGTGTCGGTGCCGTGCGTGACAACGACACCGGCGACATCTTTGCGCGCCAGAATCTTTTCGATCGTCAGATGCAAGTCCCACATCAGTTGCGGGGTCATGGCGGGCGAAGCCACGTTGGAAAATTGCACGAATTCAAGCTCGGCAATGTCTCCCAACCCCGGAATAGCTGCCGCCAAATCTTCGCCCGAACACGCCGGCACCAGACCTTGGCCGTTTTCATCCTGCTTCATGGCAATAGTGCCGCCCGTAGCGACCACCACAACTTTTTTGTCGATCATTTTGTTCATCCTTATTTCGAAGGAACCGATCCTTCGTTGCAAACTCAAAGTTTTCGCATCATAGCGCGACGACGGGCATCGCGTCAGGCCTTCGCTACAATTAGGCGCATCACCCCCTTTCAGGAGAACATCATGACCGGAACGCAAAATCGTCCCATGCGGCGTTTTGATCGAGAACTTTCGCGAGAAGAAACGCAAGCCGTGATCGAGGCGGCTCCCTTTGCCGTCGTGAGCACGGTTGATGACGAAGGCCATGTTTACGGCGTGCCGGTCAATCCCGTTTGTGTGAATGAGGCCGTTTATTTTCACACGACAGCCAATGCCAGCCGACGCAACGACAATATCCGCGCGCATCAAGAGGTTTGCCTGACCTTTGTTTCCGAAGCCCAAGTCACCGAGCACGACTACAGCTGCAACTATGCTTGTGCCGTCGTCGAAGGCGCGTGCTTGGAAGTCACGGACGTTGAAGAAAAGCGTCAGGCTCTGGCGGGCATCATTGCCCGTTGGGCACCGTCAAACGACGAAGATCGCAACGCGCGCTATATCGACAAACACTTTGAAGGTTGCGCGATTTGGCGTGTGTTGATGACAAAAGTCTCGGGCAAAGCGCGCCGCGCCAAGCCGCACGCCTGATACGTGTCAGTTGATGGTTTTGCCGGCGGATTCCGGCACCGGCAAGACCGTGATGCCTTCTTCTTGCAACTCTTGGGCTTCTTTGAGCGTGCAAAGCCCTTTGATGGTGCGCGCAGCGGATAAGCCTGCGGCCATGTCTCTGGACTCCTGCACGAAGTTGCGACCCACGTCTTCGGCGTGCTCGGCTTCTTCGCGTACGGCGGCCATGAGTTTTTCGTAGGCGGCTTCAAGTTTCTTTTTATCGGCTGCGCTCATCGTCGAATTTGAGATACGGCTTGCCGACGGTCGTTTTTCGATTTTCGTACTGCTGCATTCGGGACAAACGATTTCGCCCGCATTCTTTTGGCGCTCGAATTCGGCGTTGGTCGGAAACCAAGCTTCAAACACATGGCCGTTGGCGCAACACAAGTCAAAAATCTTAATCGTCATGGCTGTGCCTCAATGATCATGCGCCTCGGCTTCGGTATGCGTACTCTCGCTATGCACAAAGGCATGCGTTTGCGAATGCATGGGAGAAAGGATGGCAAGCGAAATCAGGACTCCTGCCAAAAGTCCTGCGATTTCCCGCACCGGAAAGCGGCCACGCCCCGTCTGCTCGTTTTGGCAAGCGTGCACGAGTTCGGGCAACAAAACGGAGAGCACCACAAAGATAAAGCTTGCGGCACTCACAAGCATCGCGTAGCCCACGATGCCGTGCACGGCAGTAAACAAGGCCCAACCGAAAACGCCGCCCAAAACGGCCGCCATGGCAACAAGCGCCGTCAGTCCTGCAGCAGTGCGCTTACGCATTCCGGCTTGCATCAAAATCACGATTTGCCCCATCAGCTGAGGAATTTCATGGGCAAAGATGGCAGCCGTCACAATCCAGCCGCCGACAAAGTCCGCCATAAAGGCGGCGGCAATCAATACGCCGTCGACAAAGTTGTGGCAACTCATGCCGATTAAAAGCACGGTGGCGCGCGGTCGGTTGCTTGTTTGATCGTCCTCGCACCCGCAGCCGCATCCTTGACTTTGTACACGAACTTTGCCGCCCAAAAGCGCGGCGTCTTTGCGTACAACGGGGGTGCCGTGGGTGTGTCCGGCATAACGCTCCAAGATGCATTCCAACAAAATAAAAGCCATCAAAGCCGTCAGAAGCGTCAAACCGGCTGCCGTTGCGCTCACGCCCTCTTCCAAGGCTTCGGGAATCAAGTGCGTACAAGCGACGGTCAGCAAAAGACCGGCCGCAATGCTTGTGACGACGTTGCCCCAACGCGACAACAGGCGAAAGGACAGATAAAGCGCCAACCCCATGGCCGCCAGGCGGGAAATCAAATTAGCAAAAATGATGCTTGTCAGAAGCATGCGCGTTCGTATCCTCAAAAAGAGTCGTGGACCGGTCGGTATTTTTTGCACAAAGCAAAGCGACGCGTCAAATCGCGATCAAAGAAAAGTAACTTTTGATCGCCAGAATGTTGCAAAACATTGTAGGAGAGAATAACAAAAAAGGCGCAAAGAAAACGACGCCCTGCGCCTTTGTCAACATTGGCGGGCGAAAAATGCATTTTGTTTATCGTTTGACACGTGAAGGCTGAAACATTTCGTTGCGGTTGCTTGGCATTTCGTTTCAGCTTTTGCCCGAGAACTCCCGTAAAGTACGCCTTAAGAAAGTTGAACGCAAAACAAATCCTGCTTCAACGCTCTTAGTTCTCCTTTGGTTAGATTGTTTACAGCGGAAACGACTTTAAAAGTCCTTTCCGCTTTTTTTTCGATTTTTCTTACAAACGAAGTACGCATCGAACGACCCGCATCCCGTAGAATTCGAGGCGAACTTTTTGTATGGAGCTTTACATGTCTCGCTTGACTCAACTGACGCTCATTGCCTCTATGGGCGTTTTACTTTCCGGATGTGCCACGCAAATGACTGCACCTGTTGAACCCGTTGTATTAAAAGGCACGAGTTGGATGTTGCCGATCCCCAAGGACTCTGACTGCGCCACCAACCCGATTTTGGAATTCGGCGCTGACAGCTTCTCGGGCGATCTCGGTTGCAACCGTGCTTTCGGCCCCTACAAGATTGAGGGTAACGAACTGACGTTCGGCGGTGTGGGCGTAACGCGCCGCATGTGTGCGCCCAGCTACATGAAGCTTGAAGACACAATGCTCAACGCCATTAACAACGTCAAGACCGTCGCCAAGACCGACAAGGGCTTGACGTTCTACGATGCCTCGGGCAAAGAACTCGTAACCTTGGTGCCGGAAGTGGCAGGTGCTTGCGACTAATTCCCAAGCATTTTAGGAAAAATTTATCGGCCGCGGCTTCATTCACGAATTCGCGGACATCTTTAAGCT
>CALKKK010000083.1 GCA_937995395.1 uncultured Sutterella sp.
CTTCTTTGGCCTCTTTGTTTTACTTTTTGGCGCCGATTCTTTTAGCTGTCGGTATTGCCGCGATGGTGCTTGGCATGTACGACAGTACGTTTGAGCTCTTCATTCCTGCCGGGATGTTTTTTGTGTTTGCCGGCATCGTCGGTACAGCGGAATCGAAAAAAGATGCCAAGCGTCGTGCACGTGCACGCGGAGAAAAGTAAAATCGAACACAAAATTTTTCAACCTACTTTCAACTAAAAATGCAGATTGATCTTAAAGTTTTGGACGAACGTGTCCGCCCCTACTTGCCGCAGTATGCCACTTCCGGAAGCGCCGGACTGGATTTGCGAGCCCTGTTGGACGAACCCGTGACGATTCAACCCGGCGAAACCATTTTGGTCAAGACCGGTTTAGCCATTCATATTGGGGATCCCAACTACGCTGCCGTAATTTTGCCTCGCAGCGGCATGGGACATAAGAAAGGAATCGTGTTGGGCAATTTGGTGGGGTTGATCGACTCGGACTATCAGGGCGAACTCATGATCTCCACTTGGAATCGCGGTCAGGCGTCCTTTACCCTGGAGCCTTTTGAGCGTTTGGCTCAGTTGGTGGTGTTGCCCGTGGTACAGGCCACCTTTAACGAAGTTAAAGATTTTGAAGAAAGCGATCGCGGTACGGGAGGCTTCGGTTCGACCGGCACGAAGTAAGAACTTCATACTTCACTATAAAAACCTCGGATGATGGATTTGTTCTTGGCCAATGCAACTCCGATCATATCTTCGTCTGAGGTTTTAATTTGAATTCAGCTACTTGGTTGCTACATATTTACTCTGTCGTTCGTTTTTGCCGATGAAACGGGTTTGACTACTATCGGTGTCAATTCACTGTTGATCGTTGTAAAAAGACAACCGGCAATCTTACACAGTGCGAACCGTTGTAAATGCAATGCATCAATTCCACCCCATCTATTCAAATCGTCCCTGACAAGGGATTCTTACTCCAGTTAATCATTTCTTAACTTCACCTTCCACGATCAAACTTATCGGTGTTGGAATAGCGTACTTCTCAATTTTTTTGATGCACCTATCCATTGAAACAAAATATAGTTTATATTCATTAAGAGTTAACGCGAACTACAGATAAAAATAAACAGCTCTTGATTTGGGATAGCGTCATGAAAACACCCCCCCCCTTCCTTCTGACACCGAATGCTAAGCTCAGCCCTGTGTTCTTGGCTGTTTTTTCATTTTTGATGTTCTCAAGCCCCTTTTCGTTTTCTGCTTCCGTTGAGCAGGATTGGCTTGATCACTATGATCACATTGACTATCGTAATGATCCATATACAGAGCATTACGCTCGTTCCGGGATTATCGAAATAAGTGGCAGTGAACCTGATGCAGGGTTGGATATGTTCCTTGGCACCAAGTCTGATTCCATTAATGACAAAGATGTTCGTTTGTTCTATCGATATCCCGTTAATGTCAATGCCACGGTTGCCAGTACTTGGACGGGGGCAACTTTGGGGGACCATACATATTCAACATTTTTGGTCACTGGAGAAGGTGTTTATCTTGACTTTATATCTGATTCTCTGACGGCAAAAACTTACAATTATTTGAATGTTCAAGGTGCTTTTTCCATTGCGGCAACTAATACGGTTTATAGTGCAAATTCATCAAGATATGAGGCAGATAAAGATTTTGGTGGTGGCACGATCAACATTGCATCGGGGAGTGTTACCTTAGAAACTCATGAGAATAGCAATCTTGTGTCAAATGTTGGCGGGTTAAACGTTGTCGGCAAAGACGCATTGATTAAGTTTTGGGACTCTAATGCCACCAAAGAAATCGGTATTGACAATTTGGGTGTAAAAGAGGCTTCAATAGTAGTTCAAAAACTGGGGACGCGCTCCGCAGGCTATGCATTGGGTGCTAATGTGGACAGCGGTACGCTTGTTTTAGCTGCTGACAATGAAATCACTTTCAAAGTTCTTTCGTTAGCAAAGCAGTACATTCAAGAAGAGGATGATGAAAACCCGGAAGCAATAATCGAAGGACATGCATTCGGCCTCTATAGCAAAAGAGGAAGCATTGTTAACTCTGCAACGCTCAACATTGATGTCAGCACCATTGGAACCTGCTCTAAGGATCAATGTGAAGATAGTGATTACATGGGTACCGGTTCCGCCTTCGGTATTTACGCAACATCCGAAAGCGGTAGAAATGAAGGTGTAGTGGCAAAGATTGAAAGTTCAGGAGCGGTTAATATTGATTCCATATCCGACTCGCAATTGGCTGTTGGCGTCTATTTGTCCGATCAAGGAACAACAGGTGACTTTTCCGGAAACTTAAACCTCAAATCTATTCAAAGTAACAAGGACGATGCTTACGGGTTGTATGTCACTACCGATGCTCGACTGACAGCGAACGGCGGTTTTGTAGCCAACATCAATAAAGACGGCCTCGATGAACATCTCAATAAAGCTCGCGCTATTGAAGCTTTAGGCGGAGGCCAGGTTTTCATCAATACGCAGGGTAGTTCTTTGGTGCAAGTTGACGGCGATCTTCACACACGCCCTGAGTCTGCCGAGCTGAACACTTCCTCTGATTTAAATTTCCAAATTGAAGTTCTGAGTTGGGTTATTCGGAAACAGGACGTCAATTTGGGTTCGTTGAGGAGCGTTGCAAATGCGCTGGCGATAACCACCGACGATACGGGTAAGTCAGAAAAAGAGAAAATTACTTTCGTGATGAACCGTGTCGACTCCTTTTTGACGGGGGCTGCTAACGGCAACATTGATATGACCGTTGCTACCGACACACGTTGGGATGTTACGGGCGACAGCGACTTCACGCAACTCCGTGCTGTAGGTGGCCTGATTGATTTGTACCACGAAAACATTCAGTTCAATGAGCTGAATCCTTTCCAAAAGGTGACAGTCCAAACCCTCTCTTCTACCGGGCTTAATACGCAAAGTACGTCACCGTCCAGTTTTGTTATGAACACCGACATCTTGGGGAAAGGTGTTGAAGTTTTATCGTTTGACGGCACGACTTTTTACAAAAAGAATGACGGAGACGGTCTGAAGAACGCCAGTGGAGAAGTTGATGGTGAAGGCTTTTTCACCAAAAACCCAACCTACACTTTCAACTGTGAAGAAATCGAGATCGAATTCGAAGGTTTTAAAGAGAACGACGTTAAGACACTGGCAAGTTACGAACTTCGTCACGGAGACTTCTTGAACGTTGTCAAGAGCGATGCACCGCAAACGCATTACGTGCAGATCGTCGACAGCTCCATTTTGAACGGTCAAATCAACTATACAAATCAAGTTCTTAAGTTCGCAACCACGCCGGCAAATGTTACGTTGGTCACACGTGCTGTTGATGATGATACGTCTGCCTTCAAGTACTTGCCTAAGGTTTGGACGACGACTCATACTGAACAAACCGTCAAAGACGGTGTTGTACAAAATGTTGATGCCGTGGTGTCTGACGGTAAGATTCGAGACGAAGCCGCCAATACAACGTGGTTTACCCGCGAAGAGTACGAACAGCTTGTTGCCGCTGGTGATTTGGTCACAACGGAAGATACCGGCACAATTATTACCGACGGTATGATTGACTATTGGATTTCAGGTTACGACAAGACGATCAACAATCCGGGTGATCTGGTCACGAGTCTTTACGGAATTCAGTTTAACGATGCCCAGCTAACGACATTACGCAAGCGTCTGGGCGAAGTGCGATACGGTGCGCAAGACGGGCTTTGGATTAAAGCTCTTGCACAAAAAGATGGTACAAGCGGTATCGTCACCGCCGGCTACGAGCAAGAACTCTACGGTCTCAATCTCGGTATTGATCGATTGGTTTCCGTTAGTGAAGAAACAATGTGGTTGGTAGGCGGCAACCTCAAACAAGCACATGCCATGCAGGAACTTTTAAGCAAAAAAGGTGACGGTGAAACAGATTCCTATGGCTTGAATCTTTATGCCACTTGGGCCAATTACAAGGGGAGTTATGCCGACTTTGTGCTGTCGGCCGATTGGTACCGTCAAAAATTGCACACAGTGAATGAAAGCAACGTCTCGGTTCGCGGCAAGTACAACACTTGGGGTTTCGGTGCTTCCATTGAAATCGGTCGTATGTTTTCTACCGGAGACGATGATCTGAGTTGGGGCCCCTGGTATCAGCATTGGTTCCTTGAGCCTCAGGCGCAACTCTCTTACTACTGGCTCAAAGGTAAGGATTTTGTACTGAGTAATGGTGCAAGAGTCCGTCAAAAGAACTCGGATAACTTAACGGGGCGTTTAGGGCTGGTGTTAGGAACCAAGTTCAATTACGGTGAAGACCGCGAAGAAATTGACAAGTGTTATTCGCAGTTTTATATCAAAGGCGGCATCAAGCATGATTTCTTGGGAAGTCGTGCCGTGTATGTGGGGTCGGATAAATTCGAATCGGACGATATCGGGACAACGACCATTTATTACGGTTTAGGCTTTGACTGGAATCTCGCTGACCAATGGCGCATGTATTTTCAAGCCGAACGCGAAAAAGGCGACGGGTATGAAAAGGACTATGAGGTCAGTATCGGCCTGAAGTGGCAGTATTGAATGACGCCTTTGGAAAAGTTAGCGTTCTCAATAGCCAATGACTACCAATGAAACAAGAAAATCGGCGGGAAACGTATTGTTCGTCTCTCGCCGATTTCTTTTTATCTATTGACTTGAGAATTAGACTTTGTCGGTCAACTCGCGCAGGACTTCACCGGCATCGGCCTCAAGGTAGTAGTCGCACATCTCGAAAATGGCGGCTTCAGGATCCTTGTTCACTGCCACGATCACCTTGGAGTCCTTCATACCGGCCACGTGCTGGATGGCGCCCGAGATACCGAAGGCAAAGTAAAGTTCCGGCGCCACGATCTTGCCGGTCTGCCCCACCTGCGTTTCATTGGGAGTCAGTCCCATATCGACCACGGCACGGGTGGAACCCACGGCGGCGCCGATCTTGTCGGCAAACTGCTGCAGGGCATCAAAGCCGCTTTCGTCGATCAAACCGCGGCCGCCTGCCACCACTCGCTTGGCGGTAAGAAGATCCGGGCGATCAGATTTGACTTCTTCCACACCCACGAACGCAAAGGCACGGGCCTTGAATTCGCATGCGAGGGGCTCAACGGCAGCAGCCCCGCCTGTAGCGGCAGCGGCATCAAAAGCCGTCGGACGAATCGTAGCGATCACGGGGTGAGCGGCCGTCTTGACGGTCGCCAGAACTCCGCCCGCGTAGATATAGCGCTTAAAGGTGTCACTTGAGACTACGGCACATACGTCGGTAATGGCGGGAACACCGATCATGGCAGCCACGCGCGGCATGGAGGCTTTGCCTTCGGTGCCCGAAGCAAAGAAGATATGGCTGTAGTCGCCAGCCTTCGTAGCGGCAACGACGGCTTCCGACAGCGGTTCGGGCAAAGCGTGAGCCAGAGCTGCGTTGTCAATCACAACAACTTTGCGCACGCCTTCGATTTCGGAAGCTGCTTTAGCAGCGTCCGCGCAATTGAAACCCGCAACGAGAACATCAACGTCTGCGCCCAAAACCTTAGCGGCCGTGACGGTATTGAGAGTGGAAGCCTTGACCTTCACGTTATCGTGTTCGGCAATCACAAGAATAGTCATTTTGTTTTTTCCTTTCGATAACGGTTAGAGGGCTTTCACTTTGTTTTTCAAAACGTCGAGCAACTGATCGACGTTGGCAAGTTTCTGACCTGCGGCACGAGCCGGCGGTTCCACCACTTCCGTGCGAATGTTCAAAGGTGCCAAGTCGGCGACTAGGTCGGTTGCTGCCACGGTTTCAACAGGCTTTTTCTTGGCCTTCATCATGTTGGGCAACGTTACGTAACGGGGTTCAGCCAAACGAAGATCGGCAGACACGATGCAGGGAAGTTCGGCTTTAACCGTCATCAAACCGGTATCGGTTTCGCGGGTGGCTGTGACGGTCGTGCCTTCCAAAGCGAGTTTGGAGATGTTGGTTGCTACCGGCAGATCGCACATGGCAGAAATCATCTGCGGCACCTGAGCGGCATCGTTATCGATGGCCTGCTTACCGAAGATCAGAAGATCGGGCATTTCGCGCTCGACGATCTTGGCCAAAAGCTTGGCAACACCAAAGGGTTCGAGATGGTTATCCCACGTGACGTGCACGGCGCGATCGGCACCCATGGCCATGGCTACGCGCAAGGTGTCGACGGTCTTGGCAGGGCCAATGGAAACCACAACCACTTCGTCGGCCTTGCCCGCTTCCTTTAAGCGAACAGCCTGTTCGACAGCGATTTCGTCAAAGGGGTTCATCGACATTTTGGCCGTGACGATATCCACATCACTATGGTCGGGCAACACATGGACCTTGACGTTGTAGTCCACAACGCGCTTGACCGCAACAAGAATCTTCATAAAAGTAAAGCTCCGAAAGTTTTTCAGCTCACGGCCCTTTTTCCAACGAAAACGGGCGCAAACAAATATTTTGATGTCTGCGAATTATACGGGACTTCAAGGCTTCTTTTGCGTCGTACAAAATGTACAAATTCATGCGGAGACTTCTGCCAACAACGACTCTTCCTCCCTACCCTTTGACATGCTGTCAGAAGAGTTCGTTGGCAGAAGCGATTCTCCAACGGCTTTTATCGATTGCGCAGTCGCCTACGATACGGTGTCCCTCGACGGTGAGTAACATTACCTTGGCGTCGTATCCGCCGCCAAAGCCCGTGATCGAGCGATCAGCGCCGATGACTCGATGGCAAGGCACAACGATCGAGCATGGGTTTTCGCCCACGGCGCCGCCCACGGCGCGCACGGCTTTGGGATTGCCGATCGCCTTGGCAATGTCCGAATATGTGACAAGTTCTCCGTAGGCAATTTGCGTTAAGGCGTGCCATACGGACTTTTGAAAGTCGGAACCTAAAAAGAGCACGTCCAAATCAAAGTTTTTTCGCTCACGAGCGAAGTATTGTTCGAGCTCTAGGGCCAGTTGTCGCAACACGCTGTTGGTTTGATTGACGACCGTGCCTTTCAGAAACCGATTCAGGCGATTTTGGACCGTTTGCCGATGCCAGCCGTCGACCCAGTCGCAGGCAACGAGTTTGTCCGCGACTGAGACACAAATAAGGCTACCCGCAGGTGTGGTCAACGTTTGGGTATGGACGGTGGCGGTGCGATAGTTTTCTGTCATGGCATGTCGAAAGCTATATGATTGAGTTACAGAGCAGTTC
>CALKKK010000084.1 GCA_937995395.1 uncultured Sutterella sp.
ATCGCGTCCATGGAGTTGTAGACGTGAAGCTTGAAGTCCCCCAAGTCAAAAACTTGCGTGTTGCCCTGATCGGCGAAAGCGGTACCGGCAGAAACGGCAAGAGCGGCGAGAACGGCTGCGTTGATCAACTTTTTCATTTTTGTACTCCTCTGAGTTCCTGAAAATTTGCTTATCCCCTACTCTGTAGCGAGATATGACTGTCTTTCGATTCAGTCTCTTTAGGTAACTGAATCTCTTTAAGCGACAATATAAAACTCGAATTTTTTGTCGTCAAGACGTTACGCGCATGCGACTGACTACCCTAAAGAACATTGGTTACCTTCAGGTAACCGAGTGTCATTGAGGTAACTTTTTGCAGATATTGAGGTTGGCAAAGGATCGGAAGGAATCGGCGTTTTGAAAGCACACTCCAATGTAAAAAACTCTGTTACAATCTTTTTAAGTTTTGATCTCTTTTGGATACTATTAGGAAAATTTCATGGACAGAAATATGATTGTGGATGCCTATGCACCCGACTGCCCCATTCGCAATGTGCTGGCAAGATTGAGCGACAAGTGGTCGCTGTTACTTCTTTATTGGCTCAATCAAAAGGATGTGATGCGCTTTGGGGATCTTCGCCGTGCAGTGCCGGACATCTCTCAGAAGATGCTCACCGTCACATTGCGCACGTTGGAAGTCGACGGCTTTGTGACGCGCAAGATTTATCCGGAGATTCCGCCCAAGGTCGAGTATGCGTTAACCGACCGTGCACGCTCGTTTATTCCGCACATGGAGGCATTGATCGGCTGGGCGGTTGAGAACATGACCGAGATTGTGGCCGATCGCAGGAAGAATTTGGCGACGGACGCGTAAGTATCGCTGGTTGCTTTCCTGATGGTAATTTCGGGGCTCTCTTTATCGGTGAGTCCCTTTATTTTATCGGCTAGACAGAAGACACGATCTTATTGATCATTCGCTCGACTATATCAGCAAAGATATGGTTTAACTTTTCCCGGTTTGGTTCGCAAATGGCGAGTTGACACTGCTATTCTTTTCACCGATACTGATTCAATTGCAATGTCATCGCCGATTGTTCAACTCTTAAGATGAACCGCTTGAAAAAGACTCTGATTACTTTCGCTCTCGTCCTGTCGACAATGATGACTGAGCTGTCAGCATCGCCGATTCCCGAAAGCACGATGTACCCTGTCGGCACGGTTTTGCACCAAGCAACAGCGCCCGATCCCATTGTGGTATTGGTGTCGAGCTTTAATATGCCGAACGAAAACGAAGCAGCACTTCAACCCACAATTCAAGCCCTTCTGCAGGCTTTCGGTTCGGAAAAGCTGCACATTGAGGTCTTTCGCGGCGGTATTGTCGAACCGCAAGCTGCCGATTTGATTTTGACTTCGTCCGGCGCCTACCGCAGACACACACATTTGGGTACACGAGATTTGGCTACCCTTATCTCAAAATCCGCTCCCAATCCCAACATGGCCGAAGCCTCAAGTTTTGTCGTTCGAGCAGATCGATCGGACATTCAAACTTTGGCCGACCTCAAAGATAAAAAGCTTGCTGCTACCAGCCCCTACTCCTTCGCGGGCTACCAGATTGCCGCACACGAACTCTTTCTCAACGGTTATAACTCGGAACAATTTTTCTCCGAATCCTTTTGGACTGCCGGCATGCCCAAGGCGCTGAACATGATACGAGACAAACAAGCAGATGTTGCTGTCGTACGCGCCTGCGTTTTAGAAGAATTGAAAGCTCAGGGGATTGATATTTCGGATTTTAAGGTTATTCACGTCAAAAAATCACCTTTGATCTGCCAAGCCAGCACGGATACTTATCCCAACTGGACCTTTTATGCAACCGCACGCGCAAGCTCGGAAGTTGCACGTAAGGCTGCATCCGCGCTGTTAAACATGCCGCAGACGCAAGGATTTGCTTGGAGTATCGCGACCGACTTTACCAAAGTCGATCGTCTCTTTTACGATCTTAAAATCGGGCCGTATGAATACCGCCGACATTGGACATTTCAACAGTTTTGGGAGGACTACGGCCAATGGATAGTTTGCTTTCTCATCGTCTTTTTTGGCTTCGTACTTCACTCTTGGCGTAGCGAAGTTTTGCTCACACGTCGTAGCCGTGAACTTAATCTCTTACGCCTAGAGGCTCAAGATATCGCAGATAAACTCATGAACCTACAGCGAGTCGGTATCATCGGTCAGATCTCCACCATCATTGCGCATGAGTTGCGCCAACCGCTATCGGCCTGTGTCAACTACTTGCACGGACTTGAGCGACTGATTGAACAAAACCGAAACCATCCCGATCTTTATAAACGAGCCTTCGGCTTGCTCGAAGAAGAGCTGTCTAAAATGGACGCGATTGTAGAACGCGTGCGAACTTATGCCAAAAATCAACGCGGTTCTCGTGAAGTCATCAACTTAACGGACATCATTTCCAAAGCATCAGACGATTTGAAACGCTTGGATATTTTTCGAGCCGATCTCATCTTGAAAATAGAGAAAGATTTGCCCATAAAAGCCAATCCGTTGGAAATGCGCCTTGTGGCTATCAATTTGATCAAAAACGCCCTACAGGCTGCCGACACGCTTGAAAGCGCCGGTAGTATTAAACCTAGTGTCATTGTGACGGCACACCGTCAAGCGGAAATGATCGAATTTTGCGTCCAAGACAACGGCCCGGTTCTGACACCCGAGGCATTTGCCAATATCTTAAAGCCGTTACAAAGTAACAAGGTCGAAGGTCTCGGTCTGGGGCTGACAATCGTGCGTCTGATTATCGAAAACCATGGCGGCACACTGTCCGTCGAACAAATCCCGAAAGGTGGTTTAGTATTTACGATTGAACTGCCGCTCATGAACATTTGAAACGAATCTCGACATGACTCAATCCGTTAAACCAGTTGTCCGCATCGTCGACGATGATCCGTCTTTACGAGACAGCCTCACCTTTTTACTGGAATGCGAAGGTTTTCAAGTGACTGCATTTGACAGTGCTGAGAGTTTTTTGCGCAACGACATGCCAAGCATTCCGGGTTGCATCATTTTGGACGTGAAAATGCCGGGAGCTTCGGGAATTGCGCTTCACCGTGAACTCAATCGTCGTGCGGTGACTTTACCGATCATCTTCCTGACGGCCCACGGCGACATCGACATGGCTGTCCAGTCGCTTCAAGACGGTGCCTTTGATTTCCAACAAAAACCCATTGATCCGCCCAAATTGATTACGTCGGTCTCGCGCGCAATTAAGAAAAACGACAGCTACCGACATTTCGATTTCGATGTCAATCTCGCCATGCACCGCTATAAGCAACTCACGGCACGAGAAAACGAGGTACTACGCCTGGTCGCTCAAGGCTATTTGAATCGGCAAATCGCCGAAAGGCTAGGACTTTCGCTTCGAACCGTCCAAGTTCAGCGTCTGAACGGGCGCCACAAACTTCAACTTGATACCGCTTCGGACTTAGCGGTATTTTTCGAAAACATTGACGCTCTTTTGCAAGACGGTTCTTTGACGCACAATCAATGAAGCAAACGGGCGGCGAATTTTTGATCTCCGCCGCCCGTTTTCTCTACCCCCTAATTACTTGGGGACAATCGAAAATTTGTGGCAATCGTTGCACATTAAGGTGCTTTGACGATGCCCCTTATGACAATCCGAACAGCGCACATTCCCCAGATGCGTAAAGTGCGGATTGGGTTCGAATTTTGCGGTACGCTTTGCCAATACATCGTAATTTTGATGACAGGCAAAGCAGGTTTCGTTTTTCACGACAGTGTTGGTTTCTGGCTTTGACTGACCGTGACAAGCGGTACAAGCAACGCCCTTTTGAGCATGGCGATCTGCCAGAAAAGGCTTGTCAGCTGCCGATAGCGAAGTGCTCATCGACAAAGCAACAATGCCACATAAGGCTCCCACAACCAACATGACAGAGTTTTTCATGATTTTTCTCTCCCTTATTGCTTAAGCCGCTTTGGCACGCTGAGCCATTTCCAAGCCGGCAATCGAACCGAATACGGCTGCTGCACCGAGTTGAGAGCCACCGTGGTAGTTTCTGAAGAAGAGGCCACCGGCAGCATTACCTGCTGCATACAGACCTTCGATCGGCTTTCTTTCCAGATTTAGAACACGTGCTTTAGCATCGATTAAGGGACCTCCGAATGTTGCTGTCATACCGCCCTCGTACGGAACGGCATAAAACGGAGTTTGATCGAGTTTGACAGGTTTTTGATAAGAACAACTCGGTGACATTTGTAGCAACGTCCCTTTTTCCACACCTTCGTTAAAGGCTTGGACCGTAGCCTTCACCGGAACAACCGGCAAGCCCGTTGCTTTGCACAGTTCTTCAAGCGTCTCTCCCTTAGCGTACGGACTGTTGAGACGATCAAAGCGCGGCAGCATCGTCTTTAAAGCCGGACAGGCACTATCGACTATGCACCAGGCCTTATTTTCCAAAGTTTTTTCAGCACAAGCTTTGGATTTGATGACGTACGTTTCGGCCTCGTCGACAAAGCGTTGTCCGCGCAAATCAACAATGACACCGCGTCCGGAATTAAGAATTCGATTCGGGTTGACGTGCGTAGAGGCTATGATGGGACCGGCATGAAATTGATCCATATTGACCATCTTGGCAAACAAAGGCAATGTGAGCTTGACATTTTCACCCGTCGTATTGCGAGAGCCGCGCAAAGCCAAACGCGAGGCCCAACCGCCGATGTAGCGATTTGTCATCTCTTCGTTTGCCGAAAACCCGCCCGTCGCAATCAAAACACCACCCTTGGCAGCAAAATAAGGTTTGTTGTCAGACGTTTGAGCCACCACACCAATGACGGCACCGGCATCGTTCGTAACGAGTTCAACCGCCTTGTGTTCGTAAAAAATATCGATATTCTTGCGCTTGGCAACGGCAGCAAGGAGCTTTTTGATCAAATTCCCGCCGCCCGTCAAGCCTTCCCCTTCAACCATTCGGAAACGAGCACGATGACTCACTGGCTTATCAAAGGGGATACCAATCTCTTGTTGCAACCAATCCACGCTCGATCCGATTTTATCGACATAGATCGCCGTCAGAACCGGATCGGCACGATGCGATGAAACTTCCATCATGGATTGATAAAAAGCTTCGCGAGAATCCTTGATACCTGCCTTTATCTGCTCACTCGAACCCCAAGCATAAATCGTTCCCATGGCATAAAGACTGTTGCCGTCGGGGCGATCACATTTTTCCAACACCGCTACCTTGGCACCCTTGTCTGCTGCTCGAATGGCTGCGATCAGACCCGCAGTCCCGGCACCGAGAACCACAACGTCGTACGAGAGATTGTTGCTGTTTTGTTTGGAGTTCGTCTTTGTCGAAGCGTTGGCAAGGGCTCCGCCACCAAAAACGGCCATCGTGGCAACCGCGGAGCTCTTGAGAAGAGCTCGTCTTGAAAATTCTTGGAACATTTGGTTTTCCTTTCAATGCAAATGGATGCAATTTCCTCTTTCTCAGGGTCGTCGTGACGCAAAAGCGTTCGTCATATCAACGATTTGCATCAGTACAACCAAAGGGTGTTTTCTTGGAATTCCGGATTGTTCTCGAGACGAAGAGATTTTTGCACACAAGTGTGCTTAAGCATTTGAGAAAATATCAGAACTTGCTTAGAAAGCAATCAAAAGAACCGCCGCAAACGAGACGTAGTGGCAAATGCAAAACAGCTATTGCAGTTCCGTCACCATTAAATTCAGAATGAATTACCAAATCAAAGCCTTAACAGCCCTCAGAACCAAAAATCCGAGCACGGTTTCAATGAACCCCAAAATCGCTTTCAAAACAAAAAGCGCCAAATCGAGCATTTTGAGCATGGGACTTACCACAATCTGCCCCCAGCGCCGAATGTCGTTGAGCAACTTCTCACCTCGCACGGTTTTAAGTTTTGAAACGGCTTCAGGCCCATATTTGCTCGTGCGAAGAACAGCCTGCGCCCCTTCTTTTTCAGCCGCCTTCACCACATCGACGCCGCCATAGCGCAAAATTCCGCCCGCTTTGTCGCCGAAACGATCGGCTACTTTAATAACACGAGGAATCTCTCCGACAGAGTCGCTCTTACCCAAGACTTCGAACGTGTTGGCGAGGCCCGAGCGCTTGGAATACAACCCCAACTGAGCCATCGGCTCGATCAGGTCTTTCATCAGCGGTTCGATGCTTTTATTTTTGACCATGCGTGTTGTCAAGACCTTGAAGCTCTCTTGCAGGGGTTTGGAAAGTTTGCGCACCCGGTTGGCACTTTTGACAATGGCCACACCGGTTTTCGCAGAAAAGGCCGCTGCCGCTTGCGGCCCCACAGACATGATCGTGAGCGCCAAGCCCACGGATGAAAGTCCCGCGGTCAATTCGTCGACATCGTCTCCATGCACGTAGTTGACCCCGGACTGCCACAAGTCTCTGACGTCTCCCACGCTCGTCAATTCGGAAACAAACCCTGCCACCTGACCGTAAAACTCCTCGCTTTCTCCCAAGAAAAACCCTTTGCCGAGTTCCTTGGCTTGGTATTGCCAGGAGCCGCGAACTGCTTCAAGTTCCGTATCCAAGGGCTTGAAAGCGGCCACTTCTTTGGCAGTCACATTCGGTAAGCTCTTGAAAAACGAGATGTAGTCTTGTGCTTCGGAGTATTTGCCTTGGTCAAAGAGTTCTCGCGCATGCGCCACGGGATTGACAAGGTTGATGTCGGCGACGTAACTGTAACGATCAAAAAGAAAATGTTGCGCCGCAAAGACAACGCCCAAAAGTGCTGCACCGGCAACGGCCGAACGCACCCGTGCCCGGAGTTTTTCTTTGACTCCGAGACGATTGGCAGCACCGTTTTGAGCAGGCGTTTGCATCTCGACCGATTTTGTCCTATGGAAAAAATTGAAGACGCTTTCGGTCATCCCGAAAGTCGATTTTAGGATTTTAACGAGCCCGTCCGCGCAACATGTACCTGTCTTTACACGCGCAAAGAACTGTTGCAAAAATTACCAGCGAAACTCGGCTGCGACAGAATAGCGGTAGTTTTCCTTGTACTTGCCGCCCTTGGATTGAGAGACGGTGCCGTAGAAAGACAAATTGTCGGTCGCCTTATACTTGGCGCCCACGCCGTAAGAAACCCAGGTGCCGCCCAAGTCTTCGGAAAGATGTTGGTTAAGCCCCGTCTTTAAGGTTGCGTCGGCTTCGCTCTTACCCATGAAGTCATGATTTAAAGTGGCAGCCAAATACATACCACCCTTGTCATGCGGGAAGTTGGCACCGGCGACGACCCCGACGCGACCGATCAAAGACTCGGTGTTGTCCTGACGGATGGCGACACCGTTGTTGGTGCGGTAATCGTCTCCCTTGATGAAGCTGTAAGAAAGGCCCGCTCTCGGCATCACGTAGAAGGTGTCCGTCAAATCTTTGCGATAACCCACTTCGCCCGTCAGACCCAAGGCTAAATTGCGGTAGTAGCCCTTGCAGTCGTACTTCATGTCCACAGTCGAATCCAAACGCCCTGCTCGGGCAACGAGATTGACGTAGGCGCCGGACTCAAAAAGCTTGGAGGCGTATGCGGCAATCGAATAGCTGTGGGTATTGACGCTGCCCGGAATAA
>CALKKK010000085.1 GCA_937995395.1 uncultured Sutterella sp.
TAAATCAACTATTTCATTTTGACCATTTTCTGCCAAAGTCAAAATGATAGGACAACCTCTTTTTGATTTTGTATTAGGATTGGCACCGTGTTCCAATAGGGTTTTGACGAAGTCCAAATCTCCTTTTAATACGGCTTGCACAATGATCGATTCATGGTTTTTATCTTCAAAGTTCGGATTAACACCTTGCTTGAGCAAAGACTCTGCAATCGCAAAATTACCTTGGCGATAAGCCGTCATCAATGCCGCCTGGGCAAATTCGTCCGGGAACACGGCACCGGCCTCGATCAACTTGGTTGCGATGTCGGCGTAGCCGGCTGCGTAAGCACCGACCACAGCATTCCATCCATCGTTATTGCAGATGTTGACATCTGCGCCGTGCTCCAAAAGAAAATCGACCGTTTTGCTTTTGCCGGTATAGGCGGCAAGCATCAGGGCTGTCCAGCCTTTTGCATTCCGAACATCGATCTCAGCCCCTTTTTCGAGGGCTTTGGTTGCAACATCCAAGGCGCCCTTATCGAGCGCAAGCTGCAGGATGCTTGGGTCATCTGCTTGTCGATGGTTGGCATTGGCACCGGCTTCGAGCAGTTCGACGGCAATTTTGTTGAAGCCGAGCGTAATGGCACAGCGCAAAGGATTGTGGTCGTGGTCGTTGACGTTAAAGCTCTCTATATTGAGAATGGCTTGCGCAAGCTTGGTATAGCCGGATTCAAGCGCTGTTTCAAAAGGCGTTTTTCCGCTTTCGAGAACAACGTTCACAAACTCCTTTTCAGCTCTCATCAACTCCAAGACCTTGTTTTGATTGCAATGAAGCAATGCCTCGGCAAGTTCATTTTTCAAATCGATCGATTCTTGAACGGTCTCGTTTTCGGCAAGGAGTTCCGGTGTTGTGGCTACGGTTATGGTTGTCATCCAAAAATCCAATAGGAATCTCCAAACTTTAGCGCAACAAAAAACGACCGTAAAGAGGCCTGTTTATGGCGTCCGTTGGTGGTTCATTTTGAACTCCGGATATCAACCGGCTACCCCAAGAATATCGCAAATATGCGATAATTTTTTAAACCACGTAACGCTTTTTTCTTATGAAACCCACTAAAACTTGGCAGGAAATGAAAAAGGAATGGCTCTCCGATCCCGAATTTGCAAACGAATTGGAAGAGTCCGAGAGGGAATTTGCACAGCTCGACTACATTTTGGCCGCGCGTGCCGAAGCCGGGCTAACGCAAGCGCAAGTTGCTGCTCGTATGGGCACAACGCAATCGGCCGTTGCACGTATCGAGTCCGGTTTGTCTACCGGTCATTGGCCCTCCATGCGCTCACTCCAACGCTACGCAGAAGCACTTGGGAAAAGGCTTGAAGTGCGATTTGTCTAATGAAAAATTACCCCGACAACATTTGAGAATCTGTCCTCCTGTTGTCGGGGCAATGTTCAGTGTGGCTGTGTATTGCAGAAGCTTGAGATTAAGCCAGAGCCTTTTCAATTTCCGCATGCATCAGACGGATGGCTTCTGCGTACTTTTCAGGCGTCTTCTGACCGAAAATAGCTGAGCCCGCCACAAACGCATCGGCGCCGGCTGCGGCCACTGCACCGATGTTGGCAGGCTTAATGCCGCCGTCAACTTCCAATCGAATCACGCGTCCCGTTTCTTCATAGTGGCGATCGATGATGGCGCGAGCGGCCTTGATCTTGTCCATGGTCGAAGCAATAAAGCTCTGTCCCCCGAAACCGGGGTTGACGCTCATCAAAAGAATCATGTCGACCTTGTCGATCACGTAGTCAAGGTAATTTAAGGGCGTTGCCGGATTGAAAACGAGACCGGCCTTCACGCCCTGATCGTGAATGAGCTGCAACGTGCGATCGATGTGGCGGCTGGCTTCGCAATGGAAGGTGATGATGTCGGCACCGGCCTTGGCAAACATTGGCACGATGGCGTCCACGGGTTCGACCATCAAATGCACGTCGATGGGAGCCGACGTGTGCGGGCGAATGGCTTCGCACACCAAGGGGCCGACCGTGAGGTTGGGGACGTAGTGATTGTCCATTACGTCGAAATGAATCCAATCGGCACCCGCGGCGATGACGTCGCGAACTTCTTCACCCAAACGGGCAAAGTCGGCGGAAAGAATCGAAGGAGCAATGACAGGGCTTTGGCGCATGGCAGTGGTCTGTAAAAGAAGTTGGCACAAACTTTAATTTTAAAGGGGTTCAAGCGAGATACGCCAAAACGGAGGCAAAAAATTTGGGGCGAAAACCGCCGTCTTCGCCCCAATATGTCGTCAGACAAGTGTTATCGAACGTCCAGTTTCTTATCCTTGAGCCAGTTGCTCAACAAGTCTGCCACTTCGACATTGTTTTTCTCGGCAAACGGGAAGTGGCCGTTGCCTTTTAAGCCCTTGTCCGGCAAGGCAATAACTTGTGCGTCGCCCCCGTGTTTGTTAATGCACGCCGCCCAAAGCTTGGCCATGGCTTTGGCCGCACGCCAGTATTCCTGATGCGGATTGTCGGTGACGGTATCGGGAATATAGTCGCCGTAATAGATCACGATCGGATAGCGCGTCAATTTCTTAAACTCTTCCAAGGGCACGCCGTTGGCTTTGAAAGCTCCATAAAAGCTCTTGTTTTCAATCGGCGAGGGCACTTCGCCTTCCGGGAACGGAAAGCCGCTACCGGGTTCATACGACACAATGCCTTTGAGGTTGTCGCTCATCATGCCCGTGAGCCAGCCGATGCCACCGCCCTGAGAGTGCGTCACCAAAACCGAGGGACCGGCTTTTTCAAGGACAGCCGTCATGGCGTGCGCGTTGACGGCTGCGTCATAGGGCGCCGTATTGGGCACCATCTGACGGTAGAACTGGTTTAACGATTCGGCGTCTTGCGGGAACTGCGTGCCTTCGTAAAACTTGGGCCACAGCCCCATGCGGAATTGGCCGAAGAAAAAGCCTTCTTCACCGGCGGCGGTAATCGTTCCCGGAACCGTTGCTTTGGCTGCACCTCCACGACGAGGTTGATCGACAAGGTAAACGGAGTAGCCGCGCCTTAAGAAGATGTTCTGAAATCCGTCGCGCCCGTCAGGTGTCGTTTCCCAGGTCTTGGAAAACTGTCCGTGGCCGTGCAAAAAGACCAAGGGAAAGCGCTTCGCATTTTCGGGCACCTGATAGCGTACGAAGGCGTGATCTCCATGCACTTCCTGAGCTTCGGGCTTGGGATTCATGGGGTCAAATTTGGCCTTGGGCGCAACAACAGTGCCGCCGGCAGCAAAACTGCCTTGTTTGTCGATCACAAGCGGCGTGGCAAAGACGCTAGCGGAAAGCATGACGCTCAAAAGCGTCGTTGTGAACTTAATTGATCGTGACATTTTTCTCTCTTTGTGTTTGTTCGTCCATCGCCAACAGCTTTCCCTTCACATGTCGTCCGGGCGGCTCTCCGAACAAGCGCTTGTATTCGCGAGAAAACTGCGACACGCTCTGATAGCCCACGGCGTAGGCGGCTGAGCCCGCATCGGTTTCGCCGTTCATGATCAGTTGCTGTGCTTCGTACAGACGCATGCGTTTTTGGTATTGAAGAGGCGTGAAACCCGTGAATTCCTGAAAGTGACGATGAAATGTCGTGGGCGCCATGCTCGCGATTTCGGCCAAAGCATCGATCGAGACGTCCGAGCGGAAGTTTTCTCGCAACCAATGCACGGCCTTGCGAATGCGCTTTTCGGAAGCTGACGGCGCATACAATGCGCGCAGGCAGTCGCCGTTGGGGCTGGTGAGTGCGAGATAGTGAATGTCTCGGATAATCAAGGGCGCACGAATCGGGATTTGTTCGGGGCGCTCCAATAGGCTCAAAAGGCGAGAGAAGTCTTCGGTCATCTCGCGTGAAGATGGTGCCACGGAAAAGACCCCGGCCCCGGCGCCGTTAGCGGTTTCGTCTGACAAGAGTTCGGCCAAAATTGCGGTATTGAGTTTCAAAGACAACGACACGAAAGGCTCGTCTTTGCTGACATTGACGAGTTCGTAAGAGGTGGGCATATCCATCGAAGTGACGATGCAACTGCCGGGACCATAGCGATACTCCTTGGCACCCATCAAAAGGCGCTTGTGGCCTTTGAGAATCAATGCGACGGACAAGTGATAAAAGCAGTTTTTCAGCTGCTTGCTCGATTCCAAATAGGAAAGATTTAAACCCGCAATGGGTGCTGCCGACAAGGTGTCGGATTGCACGATCGTGCGCACTTTATCTGCCAAAGACAATCGCACCAAGCGATCCATCTCGGACTCGGAACTTTCGTAATCGGAAACGAAAACTTGAGCGTCGGTTTGGTTGCCTTGCATCCAGTCGTTGGGAGTGCGCATAGGTGTTCCTTGCAAAAATTCAAACTTTGTTTGTGTCAGTTTACGCCAACTCGGCTCAGATCAAACCGTTGGCTTTAATCCATTGAGTCACATCGTCGTCGCCTTCCTCCACATTGCCGAAGTGAGTCAGATGCGTGCCGAGTTTGGAGGTCTTTAACAGGCTCTCGAAATCTTCTCGTGTGTGCATCAAGCCGCCGCCACCGTGCGTGTTGGCCGTGAGGACAAACTTAGCCGACAAATCGACGCTCTTAATCCAACTTTCGAGCGGCTTGGCCACATGGTGCCACCACGTGGGCGTGCACAACACAAAGGTGTCATATTTTGACACGTCGATGTCAACAGGCTTAATGGCACGCACAATGCCGTTTTCCAATTCCTTTTTGACGATTTCGGTCGTAGGCGTATACGCGGCCGGATAAGGCTCGACGAGTTCGATGCGAAATGTATCGGCACCCGTCAAACGCTTGACTTCGTTGGCCAAGCTTGTCGTGTGGTCGGTTTTGGAAAAGTAAACAACGGCGATGCGCTTTTGGGTTTGCGCAAAAACACCGGTCGTGGAAAAGCCGGTCAGTGTCATGGCAACGGCTCCATGAATGAATGTTCTGCGAGATACGCTCATGGCTTTCTCCTTACTTTACGTTATGGTCCTTGTCGGAAACGGGCTCAAGCCACGTGACTTTTTCCGTGGCATGGCGCTCCGCGATAGCAAGATGCTCCATTTCGCTATCGGGTGCCGCACCGTGCCAGTGCTCGACATTGGGCGGACAAACGACGACGTCGCCCGCTTTGATTTTCATGACCTTGCCGCCGCGAGTTTGCGTTAAGCCCACACCTTTGGTAACGACCAGGGTTTGACCGAGCGGATGGCTGTGCCAGAACGTGCGGGCACCGGCATCAAAGTGCACCAAGGCGCCGTAGAGCATGGCAGGTTCCGTTTGCCGAAAAGCTGCAGAAGTGGTGACGTTGCCGGTAAACGTGCGGTTGCCGGCGCTTTTTGCAGCAGCCGTTTGCGTATCGATCACGGTTTGGGGATCGGCGGCATTTGCGGGCAAAGCAAACAAAAACCCGGAGGCCGCAACCGAAGCAAGACAAGCGATCCAACGAGAAGAAAACATGGCGAAATCCTTTTGTGAGAGCGCGTGCCGCTCAAAAGGTGAAGCGGCACGCCTGATGCAGAAACAATTACTTCAACGTACGACCGAAGAATTCCTTGAACTTGCCCATGGCTTGATTGACGTATTCGGGCACAAAGTAGGTCTGAATATGCGTGGCACCCGGGATTTCAAAGAGTTCTTTGTCTTGGGTGCCGGTGGCTTTGGCAAAGGCATCTTTGGTCATGTAAAGCGAGTCGGCTTTGCTGCCGGCCACCATCAAAAGCGGCACGTTGATGAGTTCAATGCGATCGGTCGCGTCCCACAACATCAAATCCAACAAAGAAGAGGTCGTGTAGGCAAAGGTCGAGTTGCTGTGTCGATGCGTGCGACCGTAGTACTGCATGCCTTCGCGATAAAGATCGTTGGTGATCTTGGCAATGCCCTCATCGGTCAGGCTGTCAAAGTCGACGTTGCCCGAAATGCTCACTTTGCCGTGAAGCACCTCGTCGGCATGCGCGGCAGAAGCCGCCTTCAAACGTTCCTGAACGGTATCGGTCTGGGTGTTCATGTAGCCCATGCGGCGCACGAGGCCGGAATTGAACATGCTTAACGTTGCAACGGACTTGAAGCGCTTGTCGGACTTCACGGCGTTTAAGGTGTAGCCACCGCCGCCGCAGATGCCCAAGGCACCCAAACGAGCGGCGTCAACGCCGGGATAAGACAAAATGTAGCTTGCCATTCCGCGGATGTCTTCGGTTCTGAATTGCGGCTTGTCGGTGTGGCGAGGAAGCCCTTCGCTTGCACCTTGATAGGATGCGTCGGCCGCAATCGTAATGTAGCCCGCTTCGGCCAGGCGTTGCGCGTAGAGGCCTGCAACCTGTTCCTTCACGCCGCCGTTGGGGTGTGCTACGACAATGGCGGCGTACGACTTCTTGGGGTCGTAGTTGGCGGGCGTATAGACGTTGGCGGCAATTTTCAACCCATGCAGATCGTAGGAGACCTGATGGATGTTGACGGCACCTGCCTTGTTTTGCGTGACGGCGCCTTCGTAGACAAGGCCGTAAGGATTGGCGGACTGAGGTGCAGCAACGGCAGAGGTGGCGGCAACGGCGCAGCAGCTTAACGTGGCAAGAAGAGTTTTGTCGGTCATGGCGATTTCCTTTCAACAAAGTGGTTTTTGATGATGGAAATCTTAGAAAAAAGCCGAAATTCGTTTTTGCCGAATTCAAACCCGACTTTTGCACAAACGTACCTTGCGAGAAAATACAGGCAAAACGTGAAAAAAGAAACTCCCGACGCCAAAAGCTGTCGGGAGTGTCGAGAGCGACCGAGTCGTCAGACAGAAATTACTTGGGCTGATCCAAGTTGAAGGCGTCATGCAAAGCGCGCACGGCCAATTCCATGTACTTGTCTTCGATCACAAGGCTCACCTTGATTTCGGAAGTGCCGATCATCTGAATGTTGATGCCTTCCTTGGCAAGGGTTTCAAACATCTTGCAAGCAACGCCGGCGTGGGTACGCATACCGATACCGACCACGGAAACCTTGGCGATGTTGGTGTCGGTCGTGATTTCCTTGGGGTTGCAAACGGGAGCCACTTCTTCGGTCAAAACCTTCAAAGCGCGGTCGACTTCGCCCTTGGGAACGGTAAAGGTAAAGTCGGTGGTGCCGGCAGCAGCGACGTTTTGCACGATCATGTCGACGTCGATGTTGTGCTGGGCAACCGGGCCCAAAATCTTATAGGCCACGCCCGGGGTGTCGGGAACTTGAACAAGCGTGATCTTGGCTTCGTCGCGCGTGCACGCAATACCGGAAACTAGGGCTTTCTCCATCTTCGGATCTTCCTCAAAAGAAATCAGTGTGCCGCTAACGGCTTCAATATCAACAGGGATGTCGGGATCGGTCAGGCTCGAGAGCACGCGCAGAGGAATGCGGTACTTGCCTGCGAATTCAACGCTTCGAATCTGAAGGACCTTGGAGCCGAGGCTTGCCAATTCCAACATTTCTTCAAAGCTGATGACATCCAATCTTTGCGCTTTGGGTTCGATACGCGGATCGGTCGTGTAAACGCCGTCCACATCGGTAAAGATCAAGCATTCGGCAGCCTGCAAAGCCACGGCCATGGCTACACCGCTGGTGTCCGAACCGCCGCGACCAAGCGTCGTGACGTTGCCGGCGGGGTCGCGACCCTGGAAACCTGCGACGATCACAACCTTACCGGCATCCAGAGCCTCTTTCACGCACGTAGCGTCAATGGAGTCGATTCGAGCCTTGGTAAAGGCGCTGTCGGTCATGATGCCGACCTGAGTGCCGTTGAAACTGACGGCTTCAACGCCAATGGCTTTCAAGGCCATTGCCAAAAGACCGATCGAAACTTGTTCGCCCGTACTTGCCACAACGTCAAGCTCGCGCGGATCGGGATTGGGCATGATTTCTTTGGCCAAGCCGATCAAACGGTTGGTTTCGCCGCTCATGGCGGAAACCACAACAACCATCTGATGGCCGGCGCGGTGCCACTTGGCCACGCGTCTGGCGACATTCTTGATGCGCTCGACGCTGCCCATACTGGTGCCGCCGTATTTGTGAACGATAATTGCCATTGGTGTGTCTCTACAAAATCAAAAGTTAAGTCGACTCAGGCGTTGACAGCCGTCCAAGGGGAAAGGTGCAAAACCGATGTCGAACGACAACATTTCGGATTGTGTCAGGATTTCGTCCGATTTCATAGGGCAAGAGTGCAAAGTTGCCCTATGTTTCGGGGCTCTTTGATACTTGTCAGACAATACCCGCAAAACGCTTTAGGTAAAAGGCGGTAGAGCTCTTTTTGGTGTAAGAGGCAAAGTTGTTTTTTTGGTCGTTCCCAATTTGTTAAGAATAAGGGAACAAATTTCGACAAAAGCATGGCCTAACGCAAAGGTGTGCCACTATTCGGACAGAGTTAGCGAATAGAATTGGATTGTGAGGATAGGGGGTTGCGTAACACTCAATTGATTTGGGAGGTACGCAAATGCAAACTATCGACTATGGTGTCTTGTCGGCACATTTTGCGCAACAGGCGCAGAAAGCGCGATTGGGTCATTCTGTGATGGTCATGCGCCACGGTCAGCCGCATTGCATCGTGGCACACCCGTCGCTGTTGACTGAAGAAGAAACATCGATGTGCGAACATATCGCCGCGACGAGTCTTTACAGTCGACTTTCACATTGTTGCGCTCGCATCGAAAGCGACAAGGCAATGTTTATGATCACATCGCACGGTTTGGCTCGTTGTTGTATGGTTCCGCCGGAGTTTTCGGAACGCGCACGCGCCATGGACACGGAGCTGGCTCCGTAACGCATTGAGGACGAGGTCACTTGTCCGGCCGTTGGAAATTTTAACGGTTATAGGGCTCACGCAGTCTACAAAAGAGCCCGGCACCTCAATAAGGAAAAAGAGGCGCTCACTAAAAAACGAAAAGAATCGACGAATATAAAGCCTTCGTAAGGACAACGGGCATCGGTCGATTCGAGCAGGCAGTCTCTCACACTTTTTTATGAAAATACCCTATGTATTCCGGAAGGGGTGCACGTCGGTGCTTTCGGTTAATTACGTGTACAGCTTCCGGCCTAGGGTAAATACTGAATTTCGAATTCTGAGCTACGGCTCTCAATGAATTTTGAATTTGCCGTCGGGTTTTACCGCCGGCAACATGGGTTGCGAAGTTCCTCACCCCGGCGACTTTGCGCTATTGTTTCGTAACCCCCTACAACCGCGAAGTCGCCGGGACTTTTTTATGCTCATTTCAGATCTCGATACCCCTAGCATTATTTTAAACCTCCCGAAATTGCGTGCCAATATCGCCTTTGCCAAGGCGCGTTGCAAAGAGTTGGGCATACGTTGGCGTCCGCACGTCAAAACGCATAAATGTCTGGAAATCGCGCACCTGCAGCTCGATGATCCGACCGGTCCCATCACCGTTTCGACCGTGTATGAAGCCGAGTTCTTCGCTAGCCGAGGCATCAAAGACATCATCTATGCCGTGGGTATTGCACCGCACAAGTTGCCCGAACTTGACAACCTCAATCGTGCCGGCGCCGACATCAAAATTGTGCTCGATAGCGTCGAAGCAGCGCAAGCCGTGAGCAAATTCTGCAAAGCCAAAGAAACTTCGATCGGCGTTTTAATTGAAATCGACTGCGACGGGCATCGCTCGGGGGTGAAACCCGCCGATCCGGTGATGGTTGAGATTGCCAAAGCCTTGACCGACGGTGCTGTTTTTAAGGGTGTGTTGACGCACGCAGGCGAAAGCTATTCCGCCACTAATATTGACGAAGCACGCGTGCATGCCGTGGGCGAAGTCAAGGCTATCAATACGGCCAAAGACTTGTTGGCTGCCAACGGCTTTGTTTCCGAGATCGTAAGCGTGGGGTCAACGCCGACATTGGTGGCAAGTCCTTCGGCTGAGGGCGTCACCGAATACAGAAGCGGCGTGGGCACCTTTTACGATTTGGTGATGGCCGGCGTCGGTGTCTGTAGCGTGGAGCAAATTGCCGTTTCCGTTTTGGTTTCCGTCATCGGGCACCAAAAGGACAAGGGCTGGGTCATTACCGACGGCGGCTGGCTTGCCATGAGTCGAGATCGCGGCACAGCCAATCAGAAAGTGGACTGCGGCTACGGCTTAGTGTGCGACGTGCACGGCAACCTTTTGCCGGAATTGTGGGTCAAGCAATGCAATCAAGAGCACGGAGTGGTGTGTCGTCGCGACGGCGCGCCTTTGGATCCGAAGGATTTTCCGTTGGATATGAAGTTAAGGATCCTACCCAATCACGCTTGTCCGACGGCAGCCGCCTTTAGCGTGTATAACGTCACGGACGGCAACGACGAAGTCACCGCGCACTGGACACGCATCAACGGTTGGTAAGACGCGGTCACTGGAAAAAAGTGTAAAAGTTAGCGCGGGGGCGCAAAAGCAAAGTCCTCCGCGCTTTCTCTCGGTCAGGCCTGAGGTGTCGCATTCGCATTACGATATTTTGCCTATTGCCAAGAAGTGCGCCACGGCTTATAAATACACATACGACCGCTCGGACGGTCACTTTTCAATCATTTCAAACAAACGAGCCATGATTTTGTCGCAAGCACAATTTGCAGACATCCGTCTTAGTCGCTCTGTGCCCAAGCCCGAAGGGTGGTATGCACAGGGGGCCTGGTCATGGTGGCGAGTCTTCCACATCTAAGTTTGGCGTGTGTCCGACGCAGATTCGTTTGCGACAAAGACACCGTACAGGCTCAGTGCAATTTGCACACCGTTGGCGCCTTGAGCGCAGTTCTCAAATTTCTCCCGGCTTTGCATCCGAACTGAACGAAAACGCACTCAAGTTGTATTTCCAAGAGATGCAAAACACCGCCAAAGCCGAGAAAACCGAAAAAATCACAACCTTAGGATCAAAATAAAATGACCGAAACCGAATTCTTAGCTATGGCCGACGAAGGTTACAACCGCGTAGGTTTAATGACCGAATGCTTGGGCGACTTGGATACCCCCTTGTCCATCTATTTGAAACTTGCCAACTGTCCCGACAGCTTCCTGCTTGAAAGCGTGGAAGGGGGCGAGCGTTTTGCCCGTTACTCCTTCGTGGGTCTGCAGGCCAAAACAAAACTCGTGAGTCGCCTGACCGAAAAGGGGCCCGTGACTGAAATCATCGAGTCGGGCAAGGTGACGGAACGTATCGAAAACAAAAATCCCTTGGATGTCATCGAAGCCTTTACCAAGCGCTTTAAGGTCGCCTCGCCCAAGGGCATGCCCAGACTCACCGGCGGTTTGGTCGGCTACTTCGGTTACGATACCGTGCGCTTGATCGAACCCGAAAAGTTGGCGCAGTACAAAAAAGACGACTTGAACCTGCCCGACATTTGCCTGTTGTTCTGCGAAGAATTGGTCGTGATCGACAACTTAAAGGGTCGCATCTACATTATTTTGAACGTCGATCCCAAGGCGCCCGACGCTTACGCTCAAGCGCGCCAAAGAACGCGCGAGATTCGCGCCAAACTCCTGCGTCCGGCAGAGGCGCCGTATGCTTCCACCGGCGTTGAACACGAAGTGCTGCGCCCCTTTGCCAAGGAAGACTATTTGAAGGCCGTTTTGCGCGCCAAGGAATACATTGCTGCGGGCGACTGCATGCAGGTGCAAATCGGTCAGCGTCTGGAAAAGACCTTTACCGAAAACCCGATTTCGCTTTATCGTGCCCTGCGCACGAGAAACCCGGCACCCTACATGTACTACTACAACTTTGGCGACCATTACGTTGTGGGTGCCTCCCCTGAAATTTTAGTCAGAAGCGAATATCGCGAGGGTAAGCGCATCGTCGGGATTCGTCCGATTGCGGGCACCAGAAGGCGCGACGCCGATCCGGTCAAAGACGCAGCGTTGGCCAAGGAACTCTTGTCCGATCCTAAAGAAAGAGCCGAACACTTGATGCTCATCGACTTGGCGCGCAACGACATCGGTCGCATCGCCAAGGTGGGCAGCGTCAAAGTGATCGAACAGTACGGACTCGAACGCTATTCCCAAGTGCAACATATCGTGAGCCACGTCGAAGGCGAGCTCAACGACGGTATGGGCAATATAGACGTTTTGAAGGCCACGTTCCCTGCAGGCACCTTAACCGGGGCGCCCAAGGTGCGCGCCATGGAAATCATCGACGAGTTGGAGCCCGGCAAGCGCGGTATTTATGGTGGCGCCGTCGGTTACATCTCCTTTGGCGGGGATATGGACTTGGCCATTGCCATTCGTACCGGTGTAATTTGCAACAAGACCTTGTATGCGCAAGCCGCTGCCGGCATCGTTGCCGACAGTGTGCCCGAGTTTGAGCACAATGAAACGGAAATGAAAGCCAGAGCCGTGCTTTTGGCCGCACGCGACGCCGAAGTCGGTTTGGAGCCGGGGTTCTGATAAGGATTGGGGAGACAGTCAAAATGCTTTTGATGATCGACAATTACGACAGCTTTACCTTTAACCTCGTGCAGTACTTCGGCGAGCTTGGAGAAGACGTCAAGGTGGTGCGAAACGATCAAGTCGATTTGGCGCAACTCATTGCCATGACTCCGGATCGCGTGTGCATTTCTCCGGGGCCCTGCGCCCCGGCGCAAGCCGGCATCTCGATGGATGCGATTCGTTATTTTGCGGGCAAAGTGCCGGTGTTGGGCGTGTGCTTGGGGCACCAAGCCATCGGTGAAGTCTTCGGCGGCAAGATTGTGCGCGCCAAGCAACCCATGCACGGCAAAACGGATGAAATCGCCAATGACGGCAAGGGCGTGTTTGCGGGATTGCCCAATCGCTACACCGTGGCACGCTACCATTCTCTGGTGATTGACCGTGCGACGTGTCCCGATTGTTTGGAAATCAGTGCCACGAGCGATGATGGGGAAATTCAAGCGGTGCGTCACAAGACGATGTGCGTCGAAGGCGTGCAGTTTCATCCCGAGTCGGTGGCAAGCCAATACGGTTATGAGCTCTTGAAGAATTTCTTGGCGATGCGGGTTTGAGGATTTTGCACTCGGCTCATGTAAAGAGCTGGTGAAGCCTCAATAACATCGGGACAAATTGAGTCGTCAAGAAATCCTTGACAGCTCGATTTCATTAAAAGAAAGCCTCGCGGATTTCGGTTCGCGAGGCTTCTTTGACTGATCAAACGATCGTTACTGCCTTAGGCACGACGATCACCGTAGAGTTCGTCTATTTCTTCGGCATAGCGCTGACGGATTTGCTGGCGCTTGAGTTTCAAGGTGGGCGTCAACAGGCCGTTGTCAATCGTCCAGGGTTCGGACAACAAACGAATGTTGCGCGGAATGCCGTAATTGGGGAAACCTGCCGTGGCGGCCTTGACGCGACGAAGCGCGGCATTTCGAATGTCTTTGTCCATCAAAATGTCGGGCGCCGTCGGATCCTTGCCGAGTTCCTTGGCAAAGATTTCGAACTGCACGGGATTGATCACGGCCAAAGCGGCGATGTAAGGACGATCTTCGCCCACGGCCATCACTTGATCGAAGAGGTGATCGCATTCGACGGCCTGTTCGAGGTCGGCGGGCGGAATTTTTTCACCGGTACTCGTGACGATAATTTCCTTGATGCGCCCCTTGATGCGGATGTGGCCGTCGGCATAAATGTCTGCCTGATCGCCCGTTTTCAACCAACCGTCTTCGGTGATCACGGCAGCGGTATCGTCCGGACGATTCCAATAGCCGTTCATCAAAATGGGACCGCGCACGAGTAACTCGTCATTTTCACCCAGTTTGACTTCGATGTTGTTTAAAGGCGTGCCCACCGTATTGGGGTGGTTGAAGCCGATCTTGTTGACGCTCACCACGGGGCTCGATTCGGTCATGCCGTAGCCTTGGAAGAGCTCGACCCCCAAACCGATGAAGGTGCGGGAAATCTGCGGGTTCATGGCAGCGCCGCCAGAAATATAAATGCGCGGACGACCGCCGAAGATGTCGCGCACACCTTGACCGACTTTCTTGGAAAGGAACCCTTCGACAAAGGGATCAAGGAAACTTAAAGCAGAACCCGTCACCGGCAAGCCGTTTGCTTTGCAGAACTTACGATAGCCGACGTCCACGGCCCAGTTGAACATAAAGCGTACAAAACCGGATTTGCCCGCCAAACGATCCTGAATCTTGGCGTAAATCTTTTCATAGATGCGCGGCACCGACATCATGATGGTCGGGCGCACCTTGCGCATGTCTTCCTGAATCAAGCCGATGTTGCGGTTGAATCCCACCAAGCAGCCCATGCCGAGTGCCGTGTAGTAGGTGGTGGTGCGCTCAAACGTGTGCGACAAAGGCAGGAAAGAGAACCAAACGTCTTCAGGTTCGGGGCAAATGTTGTCCAATACGCCCTGAATGTCGCTCATAATGGCGCGGTGCGTAAGCATCACGCCCTTGGGTCGACCCGTGGTGCCCGAGGTGTAAACCAAAGCGGCCAAGTCGGTCGGCTCGGGCCCGTCGGGCAATTCGCTTCCCACACCCATCGACAACCAATGATCGACGTTGGTCAGCGTAAAGTCTTCGGCTTCGGCCGTTTCGATGGCTTCGTCGGTAATCACCACATAGCGCAAAGCGGGATGGTTGCCCGCATCGGCAATGCCCTTCCACTTCAAAAGACGGTTGGTGACCAAAACCTTGGCGCCCGAGTCGTTCAGAATATAAGATGAGGATCCGGCCGTATCGATGGCGTGTAAGGGCACGGGCACCAAAGCGCAGGTCAAAGCTGCCATATCAAAGCAGATGGCGTCCAAACAGTTGGGCAAAAGCATCGCCACGCGATCGCCGCGCTCCAAACCGCAGGCGGCAAACGCATGCGCCCAGCGATCCACCTTTTCGCACACCTGAGCAATCGTCACCGTAGCCCATTCCTTGGTGCGGTTATCGTAATACTGATAGATCGGCATGTCGGGACGCAGCGGCAAGTGGTGCGTCAACAGTTCAGGCAATGTTCTCAAAACATCCAATTCGGCCAAGCGGCTTTGGCGGGTATCTTTTTGCGTCACGATGCAATCCTTCGTTCGTGTCAAAAATTTGTTCTTTTTCGGTGGTCTCTTTGCCGAATTTTGACGGCAATTAGGCACAATAATTCAATGGTAAGCGTACTTTACCGCAGTTGTGACGAGGTAAGAGGGAAAAAGCGGTTCAACACTGCCAAAATCATCCGTTCGGATGAGTTTTTTGGGCTTGAAAACGGCGAAATGCACTCATTTGGTGCGTCCTCATTTCTAGGTAGTTTATGGGGATGGTTTTTACTTAGGTGTTTTGCCACCCTAATAAAATCGGGCGTTGAGCACATTTTGGTGCTGTGCTAATGTAACGCCAACTGCATGACAAATGCGAGCTCCTCGTCGCAGAAATTCAGGTTTGGTCGCTTGAGTTTCACTGTGGTTACAAAGGGCTATCAACGGAAAGGGAACCGTTGATAGCCTTTTTTCATATGTACACCAAATGTTTCTCTATATTCTCTGTGCCCGGACGAAGCGATTCGGACAATCAATGCTCACCGCCGCGATCGATATCAACGACACGCATCAAACATTTTCATACGCGCGATTGCCAAAAGGAACGAGCTGAAACGACGGGGGCGGTTTGATAATTATCAAATAAAATTCAATATTAAGACAGGCTCAACGCGACTTAAGAAAAGGTATGGCGCACTCTTTTGGTGCATGCTGAGCCTTGGTATCCGCTCGCAGAGCCCGCTGTCAAACGGTCTTGTCAGTGCTGGTGGCGGCTTAGCGTGTGGTACCTGCAGCAGGCTCGCCCTTTGCCGGTTTCAGTGTTTTAACGAACCAGTCGACGACGCGTTTGATGAACGCATCCTGATACCAAACCAAGTCGCCGTGTTTGGCATTGGCAACGAGCACGTATTGGGCATCGACCTTTTTATCTTTGAGCGCTTTGTAGAGTTTGGCACTTTGAATCGGACTCACGCCCGGGTCCTTGGCACCATGGAAGATCAAAAAGGGCGGCTCCGTGCCGTCGATATGGGTGATGGGGCTTGCGGCCAAGGTCTTTTCCGGATTGTCGAAAATGGTGGCGGCAGGACGGTTGGCAAAGGCAACGCCGTTGAGCAAAAGAGATTCGCTCACGGCCGGGGACTTGTGCCCGTCTTGAGCTTTTTGAGAAAGACCTTCGCTGATGTTAAGCAGGTTCGAAATCCCGTAAATGGTTACAGCTGCTTGCACGTCCGAACTCACATCCAGAAAATCGCCCTTGTCCCACTCTTTTTCGCCGTTGGTCACGGCCGTCATCTGTGCGAGATAGCCGCCTGCGGAGTCGCCTAAGACAGCAATTTTGTTCGGATCGATCCCGTATTCGTCGGCATGTGCGCGCAGAAAGCGCACGGCTGCCTTGGCATCATGCAAAAGTGCCGGAAACATTGTCGGCACTGTGCGGTATTCGGTGGCAGCCACCACAAAACCGGCCTCGGCTAAAGCACGGCGCATTTCTGAAAACTTTTCGTGGTCCGAAGAAGTAAAGCCGCCGCCCGGGAAATAAATGATCGCAGGCTTCTTGGCCGTGGTGCGCGGGATTTCGAGCGTCATTCTCAGTTGCTTGACAGCGCGTGTGGATTTGATTTGCGAGTAGACGATGCCTGAAATCATGTCGATCTGGGGGCGCTTGATATCAAGCGTGATGACTTCAACGCCGGGCGTATAACCGATGAGTTTAGTGACGTCTTGTGTGTCGGCGGCAAAGGTTGGAAAAGCACAAAAGAGGGCGGCGGACAGTAGGGCGTATTTCAATTTCGTTTGCATGTCTGTTCTCAAATAAAAGTGAAGAAAAAATCGTTGCGAGAAGTCAGTCGGCAGCCGGACTTTGCCAGTTTTTGCACACGTCAATCCACTCAACGGAACCGCAGAACTTTTCGAGCTCGTCAACGGAACATTGGATGGCACTGTTGCCGCTGCCGCAAGCGGGGAAAACGGTTTCAAAGCGCTTCAGAGACACGTCTAAATAAACCGTGACACCGGCGTTGACTCCAAACGGACAGACGCCGCCCGGAGCGTGACCGACGGCGGCCTCGACCTCGTCACCTGCAATCATCTTGGCTTTGGCGCCGAAAAAGTGTTTGTATTTGGGATTGTCGATCTTGGCGTCGCCTGCCGTCACAATCAAGATAGGCTTGTCTTTGAGCCACAGGGATAGCGTTTTGGCAATGCGCGCACCTTCGCAACCCAAGGCTTGGGCGGCAAGTTCGACCGTGGCACTCGATTGTGCCAACTCGCGAATACGATTGTCGACACCGAATTGCGCCAAATGCGCACGCGCTTTTTCCAGAGACATCGTTTTTTCCTCGTTAAATCGGTTTCATCTTTTTCATGGCTTGCGCAATCTGGGCTTCCTCGGGCGTCAGGTAGCGGCTCGTGGTGCCGATCGATGCGTGGCCCATCGCGTTTTGCACGACATTGAGATCCATGGCTTTCAAAGCCGTGGTCGCAAAGGTGTGGCGCAGCCAGTGCGCAGAACCGGCTCTCAATTTGGCGGCGTCTGCAGGCGACTTGTCCTGCGCCTTGGCGGCAGCGCCTTCAAAGAAGTCGGTCAAAATCTTGTGAATGCCTGAGCGAGAAATTCCGTTTTTATTGGTGGCATTTGCGCGTCGCCCCACACCCAGGTTGGCAATTAAGGGTGTATCGACCGGCGCCGAATGAACATCGGGCAAGTCACGTAAGGCCAAATAGGTGTTGATGGCACAAAGCGTTTCGTCCGACAAAGGCAAGCGCCTGACTTTGTCGCCTTTCCCCACGATTTCGATCACGGTCATGTCTTCGTCGCCGATACGACGCAAGGCGATCCAACCGGTACGGGCATGGATGATTTCGCTGGCGCGCATTCCGAGGCCTTTTCCTAAAGAGAGAATCACCTTGAGTCTGGCTTTAACTTCGCCATCTTCCATCGACTCCAAATGCTCCAACACTTCGTTCCATTGGCGCTCGGTTAAAGAGCGGTCGGCAAAGGCCTTGGGCGCACCTTCGCCCGGCAGATAGCGCACTTTGCTCGAAATCTGATCGAAAGGATTGAATTTCAAGTAACCGGTCTTCGTTAAAAAGCCAAAGAGAATGCGAACGACGGTCAAAGCCGTTTTGCGACTTGAAATCGTCAGGGGACCGTTAAAAGGTCGCCACGTTTCGGAAAGTCTCGGTGCATTCTTGGGGCCGATCCAAACCGTTTGCGCCAACTTCCAGTCTCGCGCCCAGTCCTCGGGCTCCGTTCTGCCGAGTTTTTCCAACCACACGGGGTAAAGCGCGGCATCGGCCGCGGTTAAGGAACTCAAGGGTTTGCCGCGCTCCATTGTGGCCCACAACAAGAAACGTTCGGATTCTTTTCTGTATTGAGAAAGCGTGTTTGCGTTGACGGCTCTGGCGTTTAGCCACTTGCGAATGGCATCCAGATCGTTTGCGGCTTCAATCGAATTGAGTTCGGCGCGGTTGGTGCCAGATGTCCCGTCCAAGTCGCAGGGCAACTGCAAGTCTTCGAGAGACTGAGGGTGAAGCGCGGGAACTCCGGCAAAGGGCACAGGCACGTTGCCGGAGGAGTCAGTTTCGGCCATTCCGCTCGGGTAAAAACGCTCGGTCACTTCACCCACGTCGGACGCTTCACTCTTTAACCAATCGACCAAATCCTTGGCGTCGGTGCGCGAGACGCCGGTAAAACTCTTGTACCAATTGCCGCCCACATTGGCGATGGCCTCATAGAGGTCTTCGACGGTTTCTACACCCAATTCGTCCAAAGAAGCGCAAACGCGACGGGTTAAGCTCGGCGGCAAAACGTCGGATAAAAGACTTTCAGGTGTGATTGAGGGCATTGCTTTCAGTCAACTGTGGACAGGTAAAAAATGTACGAAAAACCGAACAAGCGTAACTAAGGTAAAATACCGAGTTCGACTTTCACTGCGCACGAAGAAAGTCTGTCAAATTCTCGTACGCAAACTCCAATATTGTAAATACAAAGCGCACCTGTCGCACACGCATTTTGTGCCGAACGCGCGACATTTTTTCGGAAAAAACCATGTCCAAGCCCAACTCGGGATTTAAGACCGTTTTGAAATTTGCAGCAACTTGTTTTGCAGGGCTTTGTGCGGTCGCAAGCGTTGCCTCCGATGTGGCAGGCTACGACTGGCCCGAACCCAAGGG
>CALKKK010000086.1 GCA_937995395.1 uncultured Sutterella sp.
GGGTTCCTGAGATTTCTGAGTCAGTCCTTACTGAACTATATTTTCAGAATTTGGGTTTGGCTGCAGTCGCCGTTCTCGGCGCTTTTGCCGGTTCTGCTTTGGCTGCTGACGTTACCCTCTACGGTGTTGTTGATACTGGCTTTGCTTATAACCACGTTGATGGTGATGGTGCCGGTGATCTTGATAAATTTGAAATGAAATCCGGTCAACAATCCGGTTCTCGTTTCGGTTTGAAGGGTTCTGAAGACCTCGGCAACGGTTTGACCGTTGGTTTCATCCTCGAAAACCAGTTCGATAGCGATACCGGTGCCTTGAAGGATACCTTCTTCCAACGTGAAAGCTCTCTCTACTTGCAGGGCGCTTTCGGTAAGGTTGCTATGGGTCGTATGGGCTCTATCAATCAGGGCGTGAGCTCCTGGGGCAAGATCGGCATGTTGTCTGCCTTCGGCACGTCTTGGGGCTACTCTGCTCAGGCTGGCACCATCTTCTCCTGCGCTGGCATGTGGAACAATATGATTGCTTATGAAACCCCGTCGTTTGCTGGCTTCAAGGTCTTTGCTCAGTACGCTATGGGTGCCAACGATAACGAAAACGAGTCCACGAGTGATCGTTACGATGCCATCGGTGCAACCTACAACAACGGCCCGGTGGCTGCCTACTTGGCTGTTGACTCCGTCAACTACAAGTCCGCAACGGTGACCGCAACTGGTACCACCGTTGAAGACGTCGATGACAGCTTGACCGTGACCCTCGGTGGTTCTTATGACTTTGAAGTCGCCAAGGTTTACTTTGGTGCTCAATACTTTGATGAAGTCAAGCTTTCTAGCCTTGGCGGCATTGCAAAAGATTATGACGCTACCTGGGGCATCACTAGAACTGACAAGGACCCCAATTTCGACTTTACCAAGGTCAAGGGCTATGGTATTGGCTTGAGCGCCGGCATTCCGACGCTCGGTGGCACGACCATGGTTGGTATCGGCTATGTTGACGCAGAGTCTACCGACAATGCAGTCGAAGATGTCGATGTGAACCGTTATGTCGTGTCCGCCGGTTACACCTATCCGTTCAGCAAGCGTACCAATGTTTACGGCGTTGTTGCATGGTCTCAGGACAAGATCGAAGACTCTGAAGATGAATTCAAGCCTTCTGCTACGCAGGTTATGTTTGGCCTCCGTCACCAGTTCTAATCTCTTGAGCGCTACCCTCGCGTAGCTTCATCAGATTAAGCTGACAGTCCCCCGTTACTCTTTATGAGTTGCGGGGGATTACTTTTCCTAGGGAAAATACCTTAGAATTCGGTGACCGCTTTTGGGATTGCACGGCGCCCAACTTTTCTTTCTAACAACCGTGTGCTCACTCCTTGTTTTTTCTTTTACTTTCAAGGAGTTATCTATATCCATTTCCATGTCCGAAAAGATCCAAGAAACCGCTGACGACATCAACGAAAGCCTGCCGCACAGAGTCAATCCGCCGGATATCGGCTTAGGGGCTCTGTTTAAGTTAGCTACACCCTTGTTTGTGGCTAACCTTGCCATCATGGGTGCCGCTACGATCGATACGATCATGGCTGGGCGCATGGGTGCCGAGCATTTGGCCGTCGTAGCCTTGGGCGGCGCTACCGCCGTCATGATTCTTTTCGGACTTGTGGGCATTTTGCAGGGTTTAAGCCCCATTGCCGGGCACCATTACGGCGCGAGAAAACTGCCCATGATCGGGTTCGAGTTATCTCAGAACCTGTGGATCGCCTTTTTCTTGGCGTTAATTGCCATTGCAGTAGTCATGCAGCGCGACTTCTGGGTAGATTTTGGCGGTGTATCGGGTAACGTTGCCGAAATGACGCGCACCTACTTGGCCGCTTGCGCATGGGGTTTGCCTGCTGCCGTGATTTCTCGCAGCTTCATTGCCGTAAACTCCGCCGTCAACCGTCCGCGCGTGACGATGTATGTGTCTTTGATGATGTTGGCTACCAAGGCACCGTTAAACTGCGTCTTCATGTACGGCTGGTTGGGCATGCCCGAAATGGGCGGCGCCGGTGCCGCTGTAGCCTTAAGCATCAACTCGTGGTTGGCCTTGGCCGTTTACTACCTCGTCTGGAAGTTCGATCGCTATTACGATCCGATGCGTGCCGAGAAGTTCTTCTGGCCGCAAATCAAGGTACTTTGGCATCAGTTGAAACTCGGTGTCCCGATCGGGCTTTCCGTCTTCTTTGAAGTGAGCTCCTTTACGCTGATGGCAATTTTCATTGCCCGTATCGGCACGATTGACGTGGCCGCTCACCAGATCGTGGGCAACATTACCGCCACGATGTATCAGATTCCGTTGTCGCTAGCCATTGCCGTGAGCGTCTTGGTGAGCCAGTGCTTGGGCGCAGGCTACAAAGACAAAGCCTACGAAATCACGATTCGCACTTTGAAGGTTGCCGTCACCATTGCCTTAGTGGGCGTGACTTTGCTCTACATCTTCAGAAGCCAGATCGTGGGCTTATACACGTTGGATGTCCCCGTCAAAACCTTGGCAACTTCTTTGTTGATCTTCGGCATCATCTATCACGTGACCGACGCCTGCCAAACCGTGAGCGGCTTTGCGCTTCGTGGCTATCGTGTCACGTTTGCCCCGATGCTCATTTACGGCATTTTGCTGTGGGCCGTGGGCTTGGGCGGCGGTTACTGGGCAGGCTTTCACGGTGAAGCCATTGGCGGGCCCTACGGCGCAGCCGGTTTCTGGGGCGCTACCGCGATTGGCCTTGTTTTAGCCGGCCTCTGTTTAGCCGCTATGGCCGTTTGGGTAGCGCGCACGCGCATGCTCGAAGACCGTGCCAGCGCGCACAAAGCCACTGTCTAAATCAGTTTAAAGACGTCTTTCGCCACACTCCGATGGCCGGGACCAAAGCCGCAAAGGCCCCGGCCACAATCACTATCAGAAAAACAATCCACTCTTTTGCCGAGAGAGCCACGGTCATGGCAATGCCGATTTGTTGGGAAATCCAATAAGCGGCTAAATGCGCAAAACTTTCTCCCACAACCAATCCTCCAACAGCACCCCAACAAACCACCGTCATCACGAGTGCCCAAATAACGGAAACAATGTAGCGGGAGGGCGCTCCCATCACTCGTAATGTCAACAGACCGGGGCTACGCAAATGCACCAGCATCCAACCGAAGAGCACCACGGCAATCAAAGCGATTGCAAGAGACGCGTACGTCACTGCATAAAGCGCGTGTCCGGCCGTATCTAACGACCCAAAGAGATCGACCAACACTTCGCCGGAAAAGACGGCCGAAAGCGCCACCGCCTGACCGTTTCCCATTTCCAATGTCGTTTTGGATAGCCGACTTCTTAAGCGATAAGCGCTCGAAAAGTCGGCGGGCTTTATCACCAAAGCCGAAAATCCCGGCAAAGCCTGCAAGGTCTTATCAGAGACTTGCGTCATCGCACCGGCCGAGACTCCGAAAGTCAAATCGAAATTTCCGTGCGTGTGTTTTTTGTCATGATCGTGCATCCGCCACACGCTTTCCACCGGAACCAAAACGGCACGATCCCACGGCGTTCCCGTTTTGGGCAGCACGCCCACAACCGTAAATGCCAATTCGTCATGCTTATCTCCCACACCGTGCACGCGTCCGTGATCGGCATGCAGTTTCTGACCGACTTGAAATCCGGCTGCCACCCCGACCACGGCTTCATTAGCCGCTCTAAACGAGCGCCCGGACGCCAAGTGGCGCTTGCCACCCAAAGTCACCATTTCTTCCGTTGTTCCCACCAAGGGCGAGTTACCGATTCTGTCGCCAAAGGCCAAGGGCGCCATCCAAGACACGCCGCCGCGCGCTGTGGTGTCTTTCAAAACCGTTGCCGGAATGGGGCTTAGCATCTCATCGCGTAAAAAGACGCTACCCAACAATAAAGCAGAAGAACTGCCCTTGGCGCCGACCAACAAATCAAACGCATCGGCGGCTTGAGCTGAGGATTTTCGAATCAAACGATCGAGCGACATCGCCGAAATCGAAAGCGCCAAAGAGAGCGCCAGCACCGTCGCAATGGCAATCAAGCTTTTCCACGAACCTCGAATTTCATTTTTCAAAAACAAACGGATATCCATACCTTGGCTCTTGAGGGAATTATTCGAAGAAGACGGTTTCGTTTTTTACCGTGAGACACCGTTCAAAGCGGCACATGGTCGTCGGATCATGGCTTGCCACAATCAGCGTGGCACCGCTATCGCGCGCAGATTGAATCAACAAATCCAAGACGTGCCCGGCATTTTTTGTATCCAAACTTGCCGTGGGTTCGTCGGCCAGAATCACCGAGGGTTTCGTCATCAAGAGCCGCGCCAAGGCAGTGCGTTGCATTTCGCCTCGCGAGAGGTTCACTGTGCGTGTTGTCGGACACACGCCCACGGTTTCAAGAAGTTCAGTGGCGTGCACTCGATCTTTGTGCGTGACGCGACCGTAAAACCCGCAAGGCAAAAGAACGTTTTCCAAGGCAGTTAAGCCCTCAAAAAGGCGAAAGTCCTGGAAAAGAAAACCGACGTGTTTGCCTCGCCAGCGATCGCGCTCGCTTGCACCAAGACGCGTCATATCGGTTTGTCCCCAGTAAATGGCACCGCTTAACGGTGCGGCAATGCCTGAAATCAGTCGCAAAAATGTCGTCTTACCCGAGCCACTTGCGCCTTTGAGAACACAATGCGTGCCGGCCGGGATTTTGAGTTTTTCAATATTTAAGAGTGTTTTGCGCTGAGAGCCGTCACTCACCGCATGGACAAGACCCTCAACACAGAGATCTAAGCCTGAGGACATCGTCACAGTACCTCAAAACGGGCTTGAACCAACCGCACCAGACTCACAAAGCCCGTTTCTTCGTCGGTTTTGCTACCGACTTCCAAAGTACCAGTCACTTCAATCAAGCGGTTGTTTTGCACGAAAGGCTGATCCTTG
>CALKKK010000087.1 GCA_937995395.1 uncultured Sutterella sp.
GGGAGCGCTTAACCGATGGTTTGTCTTTAAGTGTCAAGCCCGGCGACTGGGTTTTGATTGACGGGCGTAGCGGCGCAGGGAAATCGACATTGTTACGCACGTTGGCAGGCCTTTGGCCGTTTTGCAAGGGGCGCTTTACCGTACCGCAAACGGATTTTCTTTTTGTGCCGCAAAAAAGCTATCTGCCATTTGATACGCTCACCGATGTATTGACGTATCCTAAGCGCAATGAATTTTCTCAAGAGACGGTTGCCGAAGTCTTGACGGCGGTTGGCCTTGAGCGTCTGGTGCCGCGTCTGTCAGAGAAAAAAGACTGGTCGCAAGAATTGTCCGGCGGCGAACAACAACGGTTGGGCTTTGCACGTGTGCTGCTCAACCGTCCGACAACACTGTTTTTGGACGAAGCCACCAATCAGCTGGACGATGCTTCCTCTGGAGAACTTTTGGACTTGGTGAAAAAACGCTTGCCGCAAACCACCGTGTTGATCGTGACGCACCAGCCGGCGGTGAAGTCGTCGGTCGACCGACAAATTCGAATCGGTTGTACGGCGTCTTTAGCGACGCAACCGCTATAAGAAAACTGACGGCAAAGTGATTATGGATCGGTTTTGTGAGCGAGTCTTGTGCCTCGCACTTCGGCCCACAAAAAGAGAACAATCGAGGCCGCGATAAAAAGAAGCGGCACGATCTGCGAGTGCTTAAACGGCTCGCCCAAAATAAAGATCCCGACGCTCATCGTAAAGATGGGGTTGAGATACTGGCAAAAGCCCAAGACGTTCAAAGGCAAATTGACGGCCGCATAGGCAAAGGCAAGCATCGGAATTGTTGTCACGATGCCGGTGCCCAAAAGCGCAAAGGTCAAAACCTGCGAGTCACCGAAAAATTGACTTGCGCCCGTCGAGGTCAGATGGGCGATATAGACCAAAGCCATGGGCATCAAAATTAAACCTTCGATCGTGTTACTCATCCAAGGGTCCAACGGAATCTTCTTTTTGAAGGCGCCATAGATCGCCCAAGTAACGGAAACGCCGATGGCAATCCAAGGAATCCGGCCGTAATCGATTGCCTGAAGCAAAAGCCCGGTTAAGCCTGCGGCCACCGAAAGCCACTTGGCCAAAGGCAATTTTTCTCGAAAGAAAATGACAGCCAAAGCCACAGAAATCAGGGGCGTGATAAACATCCCCAAACCGAGTTCGGTGACGCGATCGACTTGGGCTGCCAAAACGTTGATCCACCAATTGACGGCTGCAAAGGCGGCCGCACAAATCAAAAAGAAACCCTGACGACGATGTACAGTTGCAACGGAGACGATCGTGCGTTTGAGTTCCCCCAGGCGTCCGAAACAAAGGAGCAAAAGGATCAAAGCCAAAGGCGACCACGTTGCACGGTGCGCGATGACTTCCCAACTGCCGGCACCTTTGAGCAATGACCAATACATCGGCATCATGCCCCAGCACAAATAGGCCAAGAGGGCGCCGGTCAGGCCAATGGTTTTTGCGTTGTCGCGACTGTCTACGGGCATGGGTACAACAGGTAAGGAAAGTTCGAAAAAAATCAAACCCGATAACCGAAGTCATCGGGCTTGGGTTGAGCGCCTATTTTGGCGCACCCGTCAAAACAAGTCAAAGGTGCTTGCCGACCAATGCTTGCAAGTGGGGCGGGAGTTTTCCCGTATTTTCAATGATGTCGCCGAAGGCTTCGTCGACACCTTGGGCTTCATCGGTGCGCATGGCCGCTTCCACACACTTTAAGGCTTCTTCAGTTTTTAAAGCTTCTTCAACCGAAACAGTGCGCAAGACGTTACCGCGAAACACCAGCACCAAATCGTCCAGAGCAACGGGGTCAGCCGCAAAACTCGTGTCGACTTCTTCGGTTCGTCCCGGGCGGGTTACCACGGCACGATTTCCTTCCAAGACTTCGATCACACGCATCGGGATGGCAATACACATCTCAAATTACTCCTTATCAAAATGCGGCACAAAGCGCACGTCGCCCAGACGCGGCGCCTCGGCCTCGGAAGGCCGCAAAGCTTCATACGTTTCTTGCTTTAAGGACATGTCGGACAAGGGGGCCACAGCTTCACCCGCAGGGCGCTCGGTGGCCGTATAGCCCCATTGAGAGATGATTTTCAAGGCAGCGTCCAAGGCTAACGGCACCGCCGCCTGAATTTTGGGCGTCAACGATCCGCCGTAGTCTTGCAACTCGGCCGGTTGCACTGCCACCACGGCCATGCGCTTGGGCATCTTGCCTTGCAGCTGCGCCAAAGCCAAAACTTCGTTTAAACCGGTTTGGTGCGCAGAAATCTTGGTAGTAGACCACAGTGCAATTTCGTTACCTTCCAACACCTTCAAGGTGCCGGGCTCGGCGGCCAAATCGGCGCAGTCAAAAATCAATAAATCTTCGCTGGCTTCGATGGTCTCAAGAAGATACATGCCAAGCGTGCCGCCGTCCATCACTTTGGAGCCGTTATCCAAGGTGTAACGACGGTGGAATTCGTCGGCGCAACGCACGCCGAAACCTTCGTCAGACCACAAAATGTTGCCGACGCCCATCACCAAAAGTTTGGTGGGCTCAATGATCAAGTCGTCCAAAACGTTATGCATGAGATTTCGTCCAAGAAAAAAATCGTGATGGGAAAGTCGGAGTTAGAGAAAAAGGGGACTCCCGTCATAGGGAATATAACAGGAGTCCTTCACCCTCAGGAGAACAGAGGATTAGTGATGTTCACCGCCTTCTTTAAACATACGAAGGCCGCTGGTCATCGAACTGATGGTGGTTGCACCGCCCATGATGTCTTCACGGAAGCTCATGTAGATGTGAGCGATCGAGAAGATGATGAACACATACATCAAAGCGTGATGCACGGTACGCACGGCTTGAGCGTCGCCAAACAAGGCAAAGACCCAACCGAACCAGCTCATCCAGCCCGTATCCCATCCCCAGGCTTGAGCATAAAGTGCCAAACCGGTGACGATGATCAAAAAGCTGCCAAGCGTGAACATAAAGAACATAGCGCACTGGGCCAAGGGGTTGTGCCCGGCATATTCCGGCGAGTGGCTGCGCATGAAGAGGTAATACTTCACCTGTTCAAAGAGCATCTTCCACCACTTCAAACTCCAAAGCGGCGGCACCAGAATCATACGGGAGTAGGGATTGCCCACAATACCCCAATACAGACGCCAGATGAAAAACACCGTAAAGACGATGCCGGCGACAAAGTGCGCCAAGCGGATGTAAGCGAAGTCATACGTCGCCCAAGTATTGCCAATGTTGGCCACCAGAGGCGCACCGATCAAAAAGCCCGTGACAATCATCACAAACATGCAGATTGCCATGACCCAGTGCCAGATGCGTACCGGGGCTTCCCAGACGTAGAGCGGTTGCGTCCCCGCCGAGACATCCACTTCAAAGGTGACGGGATCGATTTTCATAGATAAACCTTTGAATCGAGTTGCCGAAAACTGTAAACCCTAAGGGTCGGTTTTCGGTTTCCCCTTGTTCTGACAAATTCATGCAAGGACAAGGGGAGTTAATCAACGCTTGTTAGCGAACTTTGACCGAAACGAGTTCCTGACCCTTGGTGTCCAAGACGTGCGTTGCGCAAGCCAAGCACGGGTCGAAACTGTGAATCGTACGAAGGATTTCGAGCGGTTCTTCCGGTTTTGCCAAAGTCGTGCCGATGAGGCTGGATTCAAACGCACCGTGGTTGCCGGCTTCGTCACGCGGGCTCGCGTTCCACGTCGTGGGAACGACGGCCTGCCAGTTGGCGATCTTGCCGTTTTCGATGACGCACCAGTGACCCAAAGCGCCGCGCGGAGCTTCGCAAGCACCGACGCCCTTGCAGGACGTAGGCCACGTTTTGGGTTCCCAGAATTCCATATTGGCAGCGGCTTCGTCGCCGGCCTTGATGTTGGCAATCAGGTCGTCGACGTACTTGACCATCATCTGAGCCATGAAGTCGGCTTCGACAGCGCGGGCAGCCGTACGACCCAAGGTCGAGAAGACGGCTTCCAACGGAAGGTTCAATTCCTTCAGGAGGGCTTCGGCCGGTTCCTTGTACTGCGGCATGTTCTTGGCATAACCCATCACAAGGCGAGCCAAAGGACCGACTTCCATCATGTGACCCTTCCAGCGCGGGCTCTTGACCCACGTGTACTTGCCGTTGGCCGTCAACCAGTTGAACTTGGTGCGCGTGCCGTCGGAGCCTTCGGGCAAAGCGTAAGCGTGTTCGGTCACGCCGTCCCACGGATGCAGACCCTTCTTGTCGCCCGGGTACTTGTACCAGGAGTGGTCGACAAATTCTTGGATTTCATCGGGGTTGCGCAAATCGACCGGCTGAACGTCCGTGAGCTTGCCGTCGATGATGGCGCCGATGGGCATCATGCAGCTCGACCAGTCGTTGGCAACTTCAGGGAAGTCGCCGTAGCACAGCAAATTCTTGCTTGCGATACCGCCGCCCAACTTGAACCATTCCGGATAGAGGCTTGCAATGGCCTTCACATCAGGCAAGTAAACATTGCGAACCATGTCCACGCACTGGCGAGCGATGTCACGCATGTAATTCATGGTGACTTCGTTAACCATGACACCGGAAGCGCCCGTGTCGTGCATGTTGATGGGGCAAGCCACACCGCCCACCAAATAGTTCGGGTGGGGGTTCTTGCCGCCCAAAATCGTGTGAATCTTGACAATTTCCTTGTGGAAATCCAACACTTCTAAGTAGTGAGCCACGGCCAAGAGATTGACGGCAGGCGGCAACTTCATTGCCGGGTGACCCCAGTAACCGTTCTTAAAGATCGAGAGCTGGCCGCTCGCAACAAACTTCTTCAAGCGATTCTGGATGTCGCGAAAGTACCCTGCGGTTGCCAAATGATGGTGCGGGCTGATCTTTTGCTGGATTTCGCTCGTTTCGCGAGGATCGGCATTCAAGGCGCTCACAACGTCCACCCAGTCCAGAGCGGAGAGCTGATAGAAGTGCACCAAATGGTCCTGCACGTAAAGCGTGGCATTCATCAGGTTACGGATGATGTTGGCATTCTTCGGAATCTTGATGCCGATGGCGTCTTCGACGGCGCGAACGGCAGACAAGGCGTGAATACCGGTACACACACCGCAAATACGTTCTACGAAGGCCCAAGCATCACGGGGATCACGGCCTTTCAAAATCACTTCAAGGCCGCGCCACATGGTGCCCGTGCTCTGGGCATCGACGATCAAGCCCTTGTCATCGATCTCGGCCTGAACGCGCAAATGGCCTTCGATTCGGGTCACCGGGTCAACGACGACGCGGCGGGTATTGTTTTCGCTCATTTTTCTTCTCCGAGATCTTTGTTGGTCTTCTTGGCACGGGCCTGGGACACTGCGCTCATAGCAGCGTGTGCGGCAGCGGCCACACCGACGATAGCGGCAGTGGTGAGACCCACCTTGTCAACGGTGGCTTCAACACCCATGAAGCCCGGCGGCAAAATGTCGGGTTCGTGGTTGTAGAAACTGCCCTTATCAAAGAAGTTGGCTTCCGAGCAACCGATACAGCCGTGACCGGACTTAACCGGCCAAGACAAGCCTTCGTTCCATTCGATGGAAGAGCAGGCGTTGTAAGTGGTCGGGCCCTTGCAGCCGACTTTGTACAAGCAATAGCCGAGCTTGGCGCCCTGGTCGTCGAACTTTTCAACGAACTGACCGGCGTCGAAGTGAGCGCGGCGATAGCACTTGTCGTGAATGCGCTGACCATAGAACATCTTGGGACGACCCAAGCGATCCAAAGGCGGCAAACGATCGTAGGTGAGAATATAGGTGATGACGCCGGTCATGACTTCCGGAATCGGGGGGCAACCCGGAACCAACACGACGGGCTTATCCGTAATGACGTCGGTAATGGGAACCGACTTCGTGGGATTGGGCTTGGCAGCCTGAACGCAACCCCAAGCGGCGCAAGAGCCCCAGCCGATAACGGCCTTGGCGTTCTTGCAAACGTGCTTGATTTTGTCGAGGAACACTTCACCGCCCGGCACACAGAACGTGCCGTCTTCGCCTAAGGGAATGTTACCTTCGACGGCAACGATGTAATTGCCCTTGTACTTTTCAATGGTGTCTTCCAATGCGGCTTCGGCCTGATGACCGGCAGCGGCCATGATCGTATCGTCATAGTCGAGACTGATCATGTTAAGAACCATATCGGCAGCGATGGGATGGTAGCTGCGAATGAAGGATTCCGTGCAGCACGTGCATTCCAGACCGTGCAGCCAGACAACGGGCGTACGCGGTTTGGTCTGCATCGCTTCGGCGATTTCTTGCGCGCCGGCACTGCCCAAACCGAGGCTGGCAGCAGTCAAAGAACAGAACTGCAGAAAGCTTCGACGGCTGATGCCCTGACGACGCAACGCTTCGTATTGCGTTTCGAACATTTTTATAGCTCCTTTTCCTTTATTCGTGGAATAAAAGGAGATGGGGTCAAAGAAAATCTTTTGGTGCGGTCGGCAAATAACAATATTGCAAACTTACACACATCATCGGGATGTTAAGGCGAGATTGTTACGTTGAAAATACGCCAAAGGTGGAGAAATTCGGCCATGGTGCTTAGGTCAATGCCAAAGACCGAAAAATGTTACAAGTCGACCCTTGAGGTGTTAGGACGGAAGGATTAGGCGGGTGTAGAAGAAAAAGAGCAAAAAATTGCCGACCCGGATGGAGACGAACCGAGTCGGCAAAACATTCTAATATTCAGGAGCCGGAAATATGCCGATTCAAGCTCCTGAGTCAGGTATCAAGAATACCGATTAGAACGTGTGAACGAGACCCAAGCCGAAGGAGTAGCCGTTGAAGGATGCGCGTTCCATGCCTTCAAATTCATCGTTGGCACTGGAAAGATCCTTATCCAAGCCGTCGCCACCAACGGCGTAGGTTGCACCAGTCCACAGGCTGGTACGCTTGCTGAGTTCATAGCTGTAACCAACAGCCAAAATCGTGGCGTCGCCTTTCTGTCCCTCGACACTACCGTTTTTACCTTTGCCCTTGACATACTGAACACTTGCCATCAAAGTGCCGTCAGCGATAGGAGCGGTAGCACCCAGGAGGAAGCTGTCATACTTGAAAGAACCGAAGTATGCGTCATTATCATCAACAATAGGCTCACCCTGGAAAGTGCGGAGCTTGTCAGCGTGCTGATAAACAAAGCTGGGCTTCACGACACCGAAGTCATAAGAAACACCCAAGGTAAAGGTGTATGCATTGTCATCCTTGGTATCAGCATTGTTAGATTTGCTGTCATAGTTGAGCATTTCAACAACGGCTGCTGCTGCAAATGCACCAACTTCGTAAGAGGCACCGATACCATAGTAGTGCGTACGGTCTTCCCAAGCAACGGCATCAGCAGAAGAGTCGTCTTCGCCAACGGAGCCCATGAAGGAGACTTTGAGGCCTTCCATCGGGGTAACTTCGGCAACAATCATATTGCTGGAAGCGTAGTCGCGCGTAGCGAAAGCACCCATACCGCCGACATCAAAGAAGGCACCCATGGGGTCGAAGCCGCCGATCATGTCGAAATCGCCGCCGGCGCTGGCCAAGCCGCCGATGTTACCGAAGGCGAAGTTGAAGGTATCGTTACCAACGCGTAAGTAAGCTTGGCTGTCGAACAGGGTGCCTTCAGTGCCTAAAGCACCGGTGTCGGAAGCAAACTCATTTTCCAACGTGAAGCCAACGGTCCAACCGTTGCCGAGCTCTTCTTCACCGGTGATACCCCAAATAGAGTCGCCGAACCAACCGCTTTCCATAGAAAGACTGTTTGTCTTCTTTTCATCGAGTTGACCACCCGTGGTCAATTCATTGCTGTGCTTGTAAACGAGACCCGTAGAAACGGAGCCATAGAGGGAAACTTCAGCAGCCTGAACGCCGAAAGCGGCGGAAACTGCAGCAGCGGCCAACGCAAGCTTGATCGATTGACGCATTTTAGATTTCTCCAAAGATAGATTGTTTTGTAAGGGCTGCACCGAGGGGTGAGCCCCATAAATGTGCATGCACAAAGTCGGGCGTCTTTTGAGTCACATGTAGATGAGACGCATTCCTATGCAGGGCAGATACTAATGAGAATTATTTTCACTTTGCAAATGATTCTCATTGCAATGGGTGATGATGTTGCAATTAGGGTACGCCCTAGGTAGGTGTGAATTGGGCTCGCAGGTGGATCGGGAGCCGGTCAAATATTCTTTAAAATCGCCGAATTTAAGTAAAGGATCAATGT
>CALKKK010000088.1 GCA_937995395.1 uncultured Sutterella sp.
GGATGACACCGGTCAAAGGCGTCAACTCCAAAGAGCTGCAAAACTTGATTGCGCCCGCACAAGCAGCGACTGCTGCCGTTGACGCGCAAACGGGCGAAAACACCGAGAACAACACCAACGCGCTCAATCAGCCGTTTCGCGTGGGCGTGCAACTGGAGTTTGTGAAGTACCAAGACGGCAATACGTTTGAGAGCACCAAGCAGCACCTGCTCAATCGCTTCGGCCATGACAAGATCATCTTCGAAGTTTTGAACGCCACCCAAATGGACAATGCCGTCACAAACGGCACGATCGATTTTTTGATTGCCGATGGGGGCTTTTTTACGCGCTACGAAATGAACGACGGCATGAAGTCGTTGGCTTCTCTGTGGCCCTTGGAAGCGCCCGATCCCGCCTTTGCCGTGGGCTCGCTTTTCATTTCTCGTGCCGATAACGAAGCCGTCACAAAAGTGACCGATTTCGTGGGTAAGAAAATCGGCGCCTACTACCCGCAAAGCTATTCGGGCTATCTGATCGGTCTGCGCGACATCTACCAAAAGGGCGTGGTGATTCAGTCTTTGAGAAACCGCATCACCTTTTTCGGTGACGATCCGCAGCGCATTGTCAAAGCCGTTGAAAACGGGGCGATCGATGTGGGCATTTTGCCTGCGTGCCGCTTCGAGCGCATGGTTAACGCTGGTGAAATCGATCGCGTGACATTTCGTTTGATCGAGACGCGATCTTCCGGTCTCATTCACTGCGCACACTCCACGGAACTGTATCCGAGTTTTTACTTCGCCTCGATGAAGGATATCGATTCGGGACTGCAAAAAACGGTCAGTGCGGCCCTTTACACCATGACGGCCATGGCCGACGGTGCCGATTGGGGCATGCCCGTGAGCAATCGTGCGGTGCACGATTTGTTCTTCGATTTGAAGATCGGCCCATATGCCAACTTGGCCGCCTGGCAGTTTGCCACCTTCGCCAAGGAGCAAACCTCAACCGTCATGATCTTTTTGGGGGTGAGTTTCCTCATCATTTTCTATGCCGGGTCGTTGTCGGTGTTGGTGCGTCGTCGTACCAAGCTTTTAAAGGAAGCTTTGGCCGATCGCGAACGCATTGAAAAGATGGCGGCGGCTTCGCGCGATCATATAGCCAATTTGGAACGCACCGGCATCGTGGGGCAGATGTCCACCATGATCGCACACGAATTAAAGCAACCCTTGGGCGCCATTACCAATTTTGCCAACGGGCTTTTGCGTCGCTCCAAGCGCGGCGCCATTGATCCCGCGATGTTGACCCAGGTGTTGGAAGAAATCGTCGAGCAGGGGACGCGCGCTTCGGAAATCGTCAATCGCGTGCGAGCTTACGCCAAGCACCAGACGCCGGAGTTGAAAATGGCCGATATGAGCAAAGCCGTCGAAGGCGCCATCGAAACCTTTAAGCGCAGCCGCCGAACCGAAGCCAATATCGTCACCAACATCATGCCGTACCTGTGGGCCGATATCGACGAGTGGGAAATCGAGCTTGCCGTTTTGAATCTTTTGAAGAATGCGGCAGACGCCACCGAAAATACGGAGTTGGCCGAAATTTACGTCACCGTCAAACCCGAAGACCGCTTCTGGCGCATCGAAGTCAAGGACAATGGGCCTAAGATCACGCAAGAGCAGGTCGACAAGTTCATGATGCCTTTGGTCACTTCCAAAGAGGGAGGCTTGGGCTTGGGGATTTCCATCGTGGGCAACATTGCCGAGCGCCATCACGGGCGCCTCATTGCCACGGCCAATGCCGATTGCGGCGTGACGATGGCCATGGACATTCCGCGCTCGGTCATGCCCGAACATACGGCAATATAAAAATTTGACGTCAAAAAGGCCTTGCTACGGGCTTGTGATTAGGCAAAATTGCGAGGAATACTCCATAATTACGTCAGTGAGTTGCCGCTATGTGTGCAAGGAGAGTTTGCGCGCATAACGGCTTGTGTTATACGGCCGGCGATCGTCAGATTCTCGTCGGTCTTTTCTAAAAGAGAGAACAATGTCTCAAACGATTCTGCAAAGCGTCCCCGTCGGCAAGAAAGTCGGTATTGCGTTTTCCGGTGGTCTGGATACCAGTGCCGCTTTGCGTTGGATGAAAAATAAGGGTGCCTTCCCTTATGCCTACACGGCAAACTTGGGTCAGCCCGACGAAGATGACTATGACGCCATTCCCCGTCGTGCGATGGAGTACGGTGCCGAAAAAGCCCGTTTGATCGATTGCCGTCCGCAGCTCGTTGCCGAAGGCATTGCTGCCATTCAGTCCGGCGCTTTCCACATCACCACTGCCGGCATGACCTATTTCAACACCACGCCCTTGGGCCGCGCCGTGACGGGCACGATGCTCGTTGCCGCCATGCGCGAAGACGGCGTGGACATCTGGGGCGACGGCTCGACCTACAAGGGTAACGATATCGAACGTTTCTACCGTTATGGTCTCTTGGTCAATCCCAACCTCAAGATCTACAAGCCCTGGTTGGATACCCAGTTCATTACCGAATTGGGCGGCCGCGCCGAAATGTCCGCGTTCTTGAACGCCGAAGGTTTCGAATACCGCATGAAGGCCGAAAAGGCCTACTCCACCGACTCCAACATGTTGGGCGCCACCCACGAAGCCAAGGATTTGGAACAGTTGGGTACCTCCATGAAGATTGTCGAACCCATCATGGGCGTGGCATTCTGGGACGAAAACGTCAAGATCGAACCCGAAACCGTGACCGTGCGCTTTGAAGAAGGCCGCCCGGTCGCTTTGAACGGCAAGGAATTCGAAAATCCCGTTGAACTCATGTACGAAGCCAACCGCATCGGCGGTCGTCACGGCTTGGGCATGAGTGACCAGATCGAAAACCGTATCATCGAAGCCAAGAGCCGCGGCATCTACGAAGCCCCGGGTATGGCTTTGCTTTACATCGCCTACGAACGTTTGGTTTCCGGTATTCACAACGAAGACACGATCGAGCAGTACCACATCAACGGTCGCCGCTTGGGTCGTTTGCTCTACCAGGGTCGTTGGTTCGACAGCCAGGCTATCATGTTGCGCGAAAGCGCTATGCGTTGGGTGGCAAGCGCCATCACCGGCGAAGTGACGCTTGAACTGCGCCGCGGCAATGACTACACGATTCTCAATACCGAATCGCCCAACCTGACGTACGAACCCGAACGTCTGACGATGGAAAAGGGCGACTCCATGTTTACGGCTGTTGACCGTATCGGTCAGTTGACGATGCGCAACCTCGACATCACCGATACCCGTGCCAAGCTTCAGACCTATGCTAAGACCGGTCTGTTGACCGGTAACGAAGGCACGGTCGTGCCGATGCTCACCGGCGGCAAAAAGGAGTAAAATCTCCCTAGCAAGCACTTGAACGTACCTCCTTCAAGTGAATAAACGATTCCCACGGAAAGCGATTTCCGTGGGTTTCGTGTTTTTGGGGCTCTGAAAATGAGTTCGATTGTTATTTAGAACAAATCTTTTAAGGTGAAACACATGTCTTGCTCCGTAAAGTATTCCGACCATCGTGCGGGCGACAGCCACTATGACCACAGTGCCGATCGCGTGAAATTGAGCGTTTTGGGCTTTGCCGTCGTTTTGACGCTGGGCTTTTCCGTTGTGGAATTGGTGGGCGGTTATCTCTCCAACTCCTTGGCTTTGATAGGCGACGCCGGTCATATGGCAACCGATGCCGCAAGCCTCTTGTTTGCGTTGATTGCCAACTGGATTTCGCGCAAAGGGGTGGATGCCAACCATAGTTTCGGCCACGGTCGCATTGAAGTTTTGGCAGCCTTTTTAAATGGCTTAGTGATGTTGGGTGTGGTTTTCTGGATTTTCTGGGAAGCCGTGGTGCGTTTGGATGAACCTCCGGCCGTTGCAGGCGGCTCGGTGATGATCGTAGCTGTCATCGGTTTATTGATTAACATCGGTGTGGCTTGGTCGTTGTCGCGAGACAAGAAAAACCTCAATACTCGTGCGGCGCTCTTACACGTCATGGGCGACTTGCTGGGGTCGGTGGCAGCCATTTTAGCCGGTGCCTTGATTTACTTCGGAGGTGAGTCCTTTGCCATTGCCGACCCGTTGCTTTCTTTCGGTGTGGGTGCTCTGGTTTTGCATTCCACTTGGGGCGTGTTGAAAGAGTCTTCTGCCGTGCTTTTAGATGCGGTGCCCGGCGACGTTAACTACTACGACGTGGGCGATGCACTTTCTCGCTTGGAAGGCGTTAAGCGCGTGCACGATCTGCATGTGTGGACCTTGGCTCCGGGGCACGGTGCATTGTCAGCACATCTTTGTATGAAAGAAGATGTGGATTGGAAGCAGGTCTTGAGCGACGCGCGTGACATGATTCAAACGCGCTTTGGGATCGATCACGTGACGTTGCAGCCCGAGTGGAACAACCAACACACGTGTAGCGGCAATTGCGGCGAGTGCGACAAGTGCAAAGAGGCAAAATAAGAAACTCAAAACATTGAGAAGTCGGAGATCGGGTGTCGGAAACCGGTCTCCGATTATTTTTTCAACCGCCCAGATCAATTGTGCGTTATTAGAGCGGTTGAATGTGCATTACTGTACGAACTTCACAATGTCAAAAGCTGCCACAGGTTTGCCATTAACCTTGGTGAATAAGTAAAGTTCGGAGTCCACACCGACAAACGAGAACGCCGTAGCACCTTTTACCGGGAAAGTAATGACAGCATCCTTTAAACCGTCACCGTCCACGTCTTTGGCAATAACTTTGACAGGAATTGCCATTTGTTTATTGAGCTCGATGCTTCCGTCAGGATAGGGAGATCCGAAGAAAGTCGTCTTTTGATCCAACTTCGTGGCATCAAAGCCCTTTTCAGAAAAGAGGACTACATCAACTGTTCCCTGATCGGATTGCGAGAGCGTCTTTTTGGTGACAGCAATCGTGTGAGTGTTCAGCTTCTGTACTAAAGAAGTGGCTTCACCAAGCGTCCTATTGAAAGCCTCGACGTTAAAAGTATGCAATGCTTCGCGAGCTTTTTCGCGATCAACAGCTGCCAGTTTTTTGGCTTTTTGTTGCATAGCATGTGCAGTAACGGTATCGGCCTTTTCAATGGCTTCTTGAGTTTTAAGGAAGTCATTGCGAGCTTCAGGCATCCAATCCAGGAAGAATTGTTGTGCTAAGAACGTAAAGATCGGGCGATCCGGCGACCAGGATACTTGTTCAGCAGTTGCATGGAATTGCGCATGAGTACCGACTTCAGGCGCCATGTAAGATTGTGCTCCGGCAGGCCCGGCAAGAGGGAATCCGGGGGTGTAGATCTGTTCCATAGGACGCCCGGAGGCACGCCAAGCCATCGTTAAGAGCGGGTCGTCGGCAAGTTTAAATACAACGGAATCAAATGTACCGATGTTGCAGATATCCTGCATGGTTTCGTGATACCAACCGGTCTTGCGCGTTTCAAATTTTGAATGCCCGCGCATGAAGGTCTTGACGTCTTCAACCGTATACTTCTTCGGGGACGTCAAATAAGCCGGATAGTCATCGGTATTTTTATATTCTTTCCCGGTGACCATTTCAAGCATCGTAAAAATACGTTCTTTATTTCTTGGAAAGATACGTCGAGCTTCCGGCTGATAAGCTTCACGGAAAGAAAAATCGGAATAGTCCCCGACTTTGGCAGGTTTATATGCGCCGAGTTCAATTGCGTGTTCGATCAAATCGGGGGAGGCAATTACATTCGGGTCTTTTAAATCGACCTTATCGAATGCAAAGGCGTTTGCGATAAAGGCAATTTCTTTATCGCCGACCTTGCGAGCCAGATAACGATGGCCGCGTAGCAGGGATATTTGCCATGCTTCATTATGGTCTGCAATCGTATAGGTGCGCCCCATATGGAAGTACCCGTACTTCTTCATCAAGTCGATGACAATATCAATCCCCTCGCGGGCAGAGCCGGCACGTTCTGCAACCAAACGACGAATACCGTAACCGATACCGCCGTCGTTGAATTTCTGATCTTTTTCAATAGTGATGTTACAGTTGTTAGAGACAACTACAACACCTTTTTCATTTATAAATCCATCCGAGAAACTCGACCCTTCGGGGGCTAATGTCTGAGTCCACCAGAAGCCGTATGTATGTTTGACCTGCGGGATCTTTGCGGCAGCCGGTTCAAATTCAATCAACTCGCCGACTTTATGGTCGGCAGCCGGAACCCAATACTGGTTGGTGATAATGCGACGATCGTTATCCTCATTATGACCGATAAGGATTTCACCGGTCGCAGAAGCATCTTTGCCGACGATAACCGTGAAACAAGCTTGAGCGGAAAGGCAGCACCTGCTGCGATTGCAAGCAGTGTTTTAGGAAAGCGCATATGAGTGCTCCTTAAAAATGTGCCGTATCCACGAGAATTTGTGGATCAAAAGAAGCTATCTCTGCTACCGATAGCTTCGGCAAATTCATTGTACTCTTAGTGTTTACAAAGGAAACTTGAGGGTTAGTCCTTAAGGTGTAGATTTAAAATTACGAGAATTTTAAAAATGTGCATCCAAAATCAATTGTATTTGCGTTTAGCCTAGTAATTTGGTTATGAACTAGGCTTGATTTTGGCTCAGTAACGTTTTTTGAGAGCGTTGATCATAGAATTTTCAATCGGTCGGCAATCTATAATGCTCAATTAATGTAATTTGTCATCAACGAGAAACCGCCATGCAAGACATTCTGATCAACCGAAACCTGCGCGAAACCCGAGTGGCCGTCTTGGAAGACGGCGTGTTGGAAGATTTACACATCGAGCGCGCGGCTAACATCGGTCTTGTGGGCAACGTTTATCTCGGACGTGTCATTCGCGTACTGCCGGGCATGCAGTCGGCCTTCGTGGAAATCGGTCTGGAGCGTTCGGCCTTTTTGCACATTCTCGATATCGAGGGTGCAAGGATGGAAAACGGCGAATACCGTCCCATCGAGCGCATGTTAGTGGACGGCCAAAACCTTCTGGTGCAAGTCACCAAAGATCCGATCGGAACGAAGGGTGCGCGCCTTACCACCACCATTTCTCTGGCAGGTCGCAAACTCGTTTATTTGCCCAAGGATCACCATATTGGGGTGAGCCAGCGCATCGAGTCGGACGAGCAGCGCGAAGCCTTGCGCGAGCAGGTCACGCGCTTGCGCGCACCGGAAGAAAAAGGCGGCTACATCGTCAGAACCAGCGCAGAAGAGGGTGGCACCGACGAAGAATTCAAAGACGACATGGATTACTTGGCATTGCTGTGGAAGCAAATTGAGGCCAAGCGCGTACAGTCCCAAGCGCCGACCTTGCTGTATCAAGAGTTGTCTTTGGAAGAGCGTGTGTTGCGAGACATGATTTTGGCCGATACCCGTGCCATTTATGTCGACTGTGAAGTCACCTTTGAAAAGCTTAAAACCTTTGCCGAAACGTTTGCTCCGGTGGCGTTGCCTTTGTTGCAACTCTATACCGGCGACAGACCTTTGTTTGAGCTCTATTCGGTTGACGAAGAGATCGAAAAAGCCTTGGGGCGTCGTGTGCCTTTAAAGTCCGGGGGCTACTTGGTGGTGGATCAAACCGAAGCCATGACCACCATTGACGTCAACACGGGTGGCTTTATTGGCAAACGCGACTTTAGCGAAACGGTCTTTAAGACTAACTTGGAAGCTGCACAGACGATTGCGCGTCAATTGAGACTCAGAAATTTGGGCGGGATTATCATCATCGACTTCATCGATATGGCAACCGACGAAGATCGCGCAGCCGTGTTATCTGAGCTTCGCCATGCCGCAAGCGTGGATCGCACCAAGCATACTATCAGCGACTTTACCGAGTTGGGCCTTGTGGAAATGACCCGCAAGCGCACCCGCGAAAGTCTCTCGCACGTGATGTGCGAAACGTGTCCGGTGTGCGGCGGTCGCGGGGAAATCAAAACAGCGCGCAGCGTCTGTTATGAAATCATGCGTGAAATCGTGCGCGAATGCCGCCAGTACAAGGAAGCCAGATCGTTCAAAATCTTGGCAAGCCAAACTGTGGTCGATATGTTCTTGGAAGACGAATCGAGTGCCTTGAACCTGTTGCAGGACTTCGTGGAAAAGCCCGTAACGCTGGCAGTCGAACCCGTCTACACGCAAGAACAATACGACGTCGTGATTCTCTAGGCAAGACGCAAAAAAATAGGCCCGGTCACTCATTAGACCAGGCCGGAAAAATGCAGCAGACTAAATGCTCGCTTTCGAAGAGGGAGGGCTTCGGAAGCGGCCCCTCGGAAGTCTGCCACACAGGGAGGCAATCAAGGCTCTCACCTTCTTGCAATGCGTACTTTAAACTATATTTAGGTAATATCTAATAGGGAAAAACACTTAGAGCGATAAAACCCTGATATCTTGCAGAACATTCCCACATTGCGCACAAAACAAAACGCCCGAGAGGAATCCCGGGCGTTTGTCATGTCGACTTATGGTTAGTCTACGTCATGCGATTAGAAGAAACCGCGCTTGGCTTCGGACAACGACACATAGATGTTCTTGTGCTGGCTGTAGTGTTCGAGCATCATCTTGTGCGTTTCACGACCGATACCGGACTTCTTGTAACCGCCAAACGGGGTGTGTGCCGGCAATTCGTTGTAGGTGTTGACCCACATACGGCCGGTACGAACGGCACGTGCCACGCGGAAGGCACGGTTAATGTCGCGCGTCCAGACGGCGCCGCCCAAACCGTATTCGGAGTCGTTAGCCATGGCAACGACTTCTTCTTCGGTGCGGAACTTGATGACGACGGCTACCGGTCCGAAGATTTCGTTTTGAGCTACGGCCATGTCGTTGGTAACGTTGGTCAAAAGCGTCGGTTGCATGAATGCGCCGTCCATGCCTTCGACCTTAGCGGCTTCGCCGCCCACGAGCACCGTTGCACCTTCCTTCTTGGCGGTTTCAACCCAACCGAGAATCTTTTCGAGCTGACGCTTGTTGATCTGAGAGCCCATCTGGGTCTGCATGTCCATGGGATCGCCTACCTTCACGTTTTTGAAGGCTTCGGCAAGCTTACCAACGAATTCGTCATAGATGCCTTCCTGCACGAAAATGCGGGAACCGGCACAGCACACCTGACCCTGATTGAAGAGAATGCCGATCTGAGCACCTTCGATGGCTTTATCCATCTGGCAGTCGTCAAAGTAGATGTTGGCCGACTTGCCGCCCAATTCGAGCGTAGCGGGAATTAGGCGGTTGGCAGCAGCCTTGGCAACGTCGTAGCCGACTTCGGTGGAGCCGGTGAAGGCCAACTTGTCAAAGCCGGGGTGATCCAACATGGCCTGACCCGTGACGGCACCGCGCCCGGTGATGATGTTGACGACACCGGCAGGTAAGACTTCATTCAAAATTTCGCCCAACACCAACAGAGACAAGGGCGTCGTGGAAGAAGACTTAATCACGAGCGTGTTGCCGGCAGCCAAAGCCGGAGCAATCTTCCAAGCCCCCATCAGGAGAGGGAAGTTCCACGGAATGATCTGACCCACCACACCGATGGGTTCGCGCAGAATCACGGAAAGGGTATTTTCATCGATCATGACGGCTTCGCCTTCATCGGCGCGCAAGCACCCGGCAAAGTAACGGAAGTGGTCGGAAGACAGCGGAACGTCCACCAACGTCGTTTCGCGGATGGGCTTGCCGTTATCCAAAGTTTCGACCGTAGCCAATTCCTGAGCGCGTTCGTCGATCTTGTCGGCAATTTTCAATAGTAGAGCGGCGCGTTCCTGAGGCGACTTGGCAGCCCAGGCCGGAAATGCAGCGCGAGCGGCGGCCACGGCGCGATCGACATCGGCAGGCGACGCATTGGCGCATTCTGCCAACTTTTCGCCGTTTGCCGGGTTGGTCGTTTCAAAGACGGCGCCGCCTTCGGCATCAACCCATGCACCGCCAATCAACAGGCCGTAGCGATCCTTAATATATTGAGTCATGATGAACCTCGCTAAAAATTTTGTTGTTTTGTTCAATCGTTGCCGTTGTACGAAGGTATTCGACCAAACGATTGCGTGCGTCTATCGTAGAGCGGGGTGCGATAGGCGTGCAATAGTTCGATGGGACTGCCCTAATCCGTCAATCGGATTAAATCCGAGACAGTCGATCGGATGATATCTTTGACGAAACCGTATAAAAATCAGTGTTCTTTACAAAGGAAGTCCAAGAAATCAATGTCTGAAAAGCAACATTTCGCAACACTCGAATTCAATTGGGAACAATCGTTGTTTTTCTATATCTTGTGGTCGCCCGTGGCAAAAGCGAGACGATTCGAGTCCGTCGAAAAGTGTCCGAAACCCTGAAATTGCTAACGAAATCAGGCATTTTCATGAAGTTTGTTGTTTTCAATAGACGGCACAATATATAGTGCTACTCAATTCGAATGACGCCTAGGGATGGTATTTTCCTCCATTGGAATCATTGCCTGCTCGGGTGTATTCTGCTATCGTTTTCGGTGCGCAGAGTCTCAAGCCTCTGCGCTCTTTTTCCACGCAGGTCGTGAAAAACAAAACACAAAGTTCCCTTCCACCTACCAAGGAGTTTGCGGCTATGGCCACCGATCCCAAGCATCTGATTAAACGAGACGGTTCAGTCAAAAATTTCGATCGCGAAAAGATCGCCAAGGCCATTGAAAAGGCGGGTAAAGCCACGGGTGAATTCGGTCAGGCGCGCGCTTTTGAGATCACCGACTATCTGGTGATGCCCAAACTTCAGGACTTGAATGTTGCCACACCGCATATCGAGCAGGTGCAGGACGCTGTTGAGCATGCGCTTTTTGAAGCAGGGTACTTCACGACGCTTCGCGCCTATATTGTTTACCGCGAACAGCGTGCCAAGACGCGCGATGCGAAAAAGAGCTGGGTGGATGTGGAAAGTTCAATCAACGAATACCTCGATCAGCTCGACTGGCGCGTCAACGCCAATGCCAATCAGGGCTACAGCCTGGGCGGCTTGATTTTAAACGTCTCGGGTAAGGTCATCGCCAACTATTGGCTCAACTACGTCTACACGCCCGAAATCGGTTTGGCGCACCGTCAGGCCGACATCCATATTCATGACTTGGATATGCTCTCGGGTTATTGCGCCGGCTGGAGCTTGCGTACGCTCTTAAACGAAGGCTTAAACGGCGTGCCCGGCAAAGTTGAAGCCGGCGCCCCGAAGCATTTGTCGTCTGCCACCGGTCAAATCGTCAATTTCCTGGGCACGATGCAAAACGAGTGGGCCGGCGCTCAGGCCTTCAGTTCCTTTGATACCTACATGGCGCCCTTTGTCCGAAATGACAACGCCACCTACGAAGAAGTGGTGCAAAGCATCCAGGAAATGATTTATAACCTCAACGTGCCGAGCCGTTGGGGGACGCAAACGCCTTTTACCAATCTGACGTTTGACTGGACGTGTCCGGAAGATCTGAAGGATCAGCATCCGTTGATCGGCGGCAAGGAAATGCCATTTACCTACGGGGAACTTCAGCCCGAAATGGACATGATCAATCGCGCTTATATCGAAGTGATGATGAAGGGCGATGCCAAGGGGCGTGTGTTCACGTTCCCGATTCCGACTTACAACATTACGCCGGACTTCGATTGGGACAGCCCCAATGTGTTGCCTTTGTTTGAAATGACGGCGCGCTACGGGTTGCCGTATTTCCAAAACTTCGTCAATTCGGAACTTAAGCCCAACATGATCCGCTCGATGTGTTGCCGCCTGCAGCTCGATTTGCGCGAACTTTTAAAGCGCGGCAACGGCCTTTTCGGCTCGGCCGAACAAACCGGTTCTTTGGGCGTGGTGACCGTGAACTGTGCGCGTTTGGGTTATCTTTTCAAAGGTAACGAAAAAGCCATGTACGAACGCCTGGACCATTTGTTGGATCTGGCCAAACAGTCTTTGGAAATCAAGCGCAAGGTCATTCAGCACCATATCGATCAAGGGTTGTTCCCCTACACCAAGCGCTATTTGGGAACGCTGCGCAATCACTTCTCCACGATCGGTGTCAACGGCATCAACGAGATGATTCGCAACTTCTTTGATGATAAAGAAGACATCACGACGCCCGTGGGCAAAGACTTTGCCGTGAAGTTACTCGATCACGTGCGCGAACGTTTGGTTGAATTCCAAACGGAGACGGACCATATGTACAACTTGGAAGCGACACCCGCCGAAGGTACGACGTATCGCTTTGCCAAGGAAGACAAGAAGCGTTTCCCCGAGATTTTGCAGGCGGGTACGCCCACCAATCCCTATTACACGAACTCGTCGCAGCTGCCTGTGGGCTACACCGACGATCCGTTCGAAGCGCTGGAAATGCAGGAAGACTTGCAGCGCAAGTATACCGGCGGCACCGTGCTTCACCTTTATATGAACGAGGCCATCAGTTCGGCAGAAGCCTGTCGCGACTTGGTGCGCAGAACGTTGACGCGTTTCCGTTTGCCCTACATTACGGCGACGCCCACCTTCTCGATTTGTCCCAAGCACGGATATTTGTCGGGCAGACACGATTTCTGTCCCTTGTGCGACGCAGAAATTTTGGCGGCCAAACGTGCGCGTTTGGCCAAAGCCTCGGAATAACGAATTTTGAACAACTTTGAAGGAGTCAAATCATGAACGAATGCCAAGTCAACGACAAAGTCGAACTCAAAGACAGCGAACGTCAGCCTTGCGAAGTCTGGACGCGCGTGATGGGTTACCACCGTCCGGTGCAGTCCTTTAACATCGGCAAGAAGGGCGAATTTGCCGAACGCAAGTACTTTGTCGAAACGAAGTGCGGATGCTCGAAGTAAATCCAAAATTCGACGTGCCGGCAGCCCGGCTACGAATCGCTGCCGTCACGCCTTTTACCAGCATCGACTACCCCGGCAAACTGTCTGCCGTGGTCTTTGTGCGCGGCTGCCCCTGGAAGTGCGTCTATTGCCAAAATCCGTGGATGCAGGATCGCCGTCCGCAAGAGGGCGACAGCGACTGGAATCGCGTGATCGATCTTTTAGGGCGCCGCCAAGGGTTATTGGACGGCGTCGTCTTTTCAGGGGGTGAGCCTTGCGTTGATCCGGCGTTGCCTGCTGCCGTTTCTGAGGTCAAAGCCTTGGGAATGTCAGTGGGGTTACATACTTCGGGCGCTTACCCCGAGCATCTCAAAGCCGTGATTGACAATGTCGATTGGGTGGGGTTGGACGTCAAGGCCACGATGCACCCCGATCACTTCAGCCGTGTGGTGCAAACGCCTAAAGCGCTCGAGCACTTTTTAGAGAGCTTTGAAATCATTGTCAACGCCGGTGTCCAATACGAAGCCCGCACGACGGCGCATCCCGATTACATGACGCCTGCGCAGATTCTGGAGCTTGCCTATTGGCTCAAAGCGCGCGGCTGTACCAACTATGCCTTGCAGATTTTTAGGAAGGCGCCCGGAATCGATCTGGGGTTGGATAACGTTGTCGCGGATTATCCGGGGCAGGCGGTGTTGGATGAATTACGTGGACTTTTTCCGACATTTTTGCTTCGGCGCGGGTAAAATATGTCCTCGCGTAAGGCGTTGCATTCAAATACGCTTGCCCCTGTTTGAACGCACCGATAGACGCCAAGCGCACATCCGTACGGGAAGCCGTACCATGATGGCGATATTGGATGGGAAACCGTCCGATCCTCCTTTGGCGGCCTTAGTCGGTTTTTCCGGTTAAGGCCGTTTTCCATTTTGTGGTCAAAGTGCCCTGAGCCAATTTTCAACGGCAACCTTGTCTTTGCCGATATCGCCTGCTGCAAGCGTCAAAACCTGCAAACGATTGCCGCGCGCCGATGCGTGTGCGGGTTTGTCGAGATTGCGCAAGTTGAAGGGGACTTCCAACGCACGCTCTTTGGCGTTGACATTGTCCTTGCCGCAAAAGAAAATGAGCCCTGCCACAGTGTCTTTGGGATCCGTAGGCGACGTGGCAAGCAAGTAGTTGAAAAACACCTGTTGCGCGTATTCTTTCACTGCCGTGGTCCAAACGGAATATTTGGCGTCGGCAATCCAAAAGCGCGTTTGGCCCTTTTCTTCAATTTTGATGACGTAGTCCGGCGTCCAGTACTGTTCGTTTTCCGAATGCAAAGGCAATCCGTCGTTGGCGTAGTCAAGCGTTACGGTACGCACGAGCCCCACACCGTTGTCGGCAAGGCTGCCCGCTGCAATCGCCGGTTCGTAATAAAGCGTGATGCGCTTATCATCGAATTCGAACGTAAAGACATTGTACGTTTGTGTTTCATAACGGTTGTCTCGGACGCCCGGGTAGACAACGGGGCGTCTGTCGGTCAAGTGAGATTGAAGAGAGCTCACCAGTTGCGTAAGAACATAGTGTTCGTACAAACGAGACGAGTTGGATACACTTTCCACATACGACTCTTCTTCGGGCGTAATGCGCTTACAGTCAAACCACTCGCGCATGAGCTCGTAGACCGAGCGATAGTGTGCCGAGGAGCAAAAAATCGAGGTGGGCTCGGGTAATGTTGTGAGCGCCGTTCTCTCGTCAATTCCAAAGAGGCGGCAATACACTTCGACCAAACCTTCCAATTGCGACGCAAAGACATCGCGATCTTTTAAGTCGGCCAAAATCGTCTGACTATAGATCGAGTCCGGATGCGCTATGACCTTTTGAGAGAGGTTGCGGCAGGTTTGCAAAACCGTCACGAGGAAATTGACCAAGCTTTGGTTTTCGTAAATCTTGTAGCTCTTGTGCAGACTCTCGTCCGTGGTAACGTCGGGCACGTAATTGCGATTGCCGAATCGAATACCGGTTTCTTCGTGCGTGGGCACCAAGTACTGCGGATGATTGGCAATAAACTCCAACGTGCGGTGCGTGACGGCCTGCACGCGTGTAAAGGCCGTCAGGCGATGCCGATGCTGCAAACGAAAGCGGGCGTTTCTCTCAAAGTAGTTTCTCAATTGCCCGAACGTTTGAATCACTTTGGCAATGAGTGCAATTTGATCCTTGAGGTTGCGTTGAGTCTCACGGGGGGCGAGGGCTGCTTGTACGAAATTGCCGGTCTCGGGTTTGGAAGGCGTCTTCGAAGTTTGTCCTTGCTTGCCCGGGGTTTTGCGAATGGCGTTGGGGCCTGCCGCATGCATCAGAAGATGGGCTCGGTCATAGATAAACCAGAGCATGTCTTTGAGACGCAGACTGTGGCCGGAATTTTCAAACCCGACAAAAATGCTTTGCGTCAAAAGTGTTTCCGTGACGTCAAAAGCGTTCGTGATCACCACCTTTAAAGCCACCGGCCCAACCACGTCGACAAGCGTTGCGCCCTTGGTTTTGACGGTAAAAGAAAAACTCTCGTCGCATGCAGTGCATTCCGGCATCGTTTCGCACAGCTTTTCCTTGCCGGCATAAACCTTGACGGTGATGTCGCCTTGGCCGAGCGATTTGGCGTAGCCGTCCTTTGCCTCAAAGGTAAAGGCAAGTTTTAAGCGTGCGCTTGGGCTTACCTTGCGCTTTAAAATCGTCTCAAGGTCTTCCGTCAGCGGGCAGGCGCAAATGCCCAAAGGGAAGGAAACTCCCTTTGAGGTCGTGAGCGTCAATTGTCCTATCAGTCCTGCCATTTCTTAGAAGAACTGATAGAAGTTAAGGTTGTTTCCGCCGCGCGTCATGATCGAGTCGAGGATGGCGCAAGTGGTCGGATCTTGGGCGCAGACACCTTTGAGTTTTTCCAGACGTTGATGGAAAAGGGCGCCGCTTGCGCGAATCATCGGCAGCAACTTTTGCGCGATGGCATAGTCCACGGCCGTGGTGCGGCCACCTTTAAAGAGCGATTCGCCGGCAGCGACAAACTTTGCAATGGCGCGTTGACTACGCATGGAGACGTTGACGCCTGCGGCTTTAAATTCGGCGTAAATCGGATCGAGTTCCGCAACCTTCGTGAGGGCCTTACCTTGCGGACAACCGAAAGCGGCTTGAAAGTCGCTCCAGAGTACAGCTTTGTTTTCGTTACCTTTGCGCGTGACCGTATCGAACTTGGGTTCGGGCAGACGAATGATCCAGGCACGGTCCAAAAGACGCGGCGACAAAGTTTCGGTCGTATCGTCGACGTTAATGGTGGCCAAAAAGCGCAAGTGATCGGGAATCGCAATGACTTCGTTGTCGCCCAAAACGATTTCGCGCTTGGCCGCGTCGTCGTTGCCGCAAAAGCCCATGAAGTCGGCCCAGTAATATTCCATCGAACTCAAGTTGGCTTCGTCCAACAGGAAAATAAAGGGAAGAACCTTATCCTTGTCTTTGCCCAAAGCGGCTTCAGCATCCAATAAACGGAAGGCTTCGTAGCGGCGCTTGTCGGGGGAGCTGAACTTTTGCGTCAGGGGATTGAAGTAACCCAAGAAGTCTCGTTTACTTGTCCAGCCGCGTTCCACCGGTACCTGTAAGAAACGTTTGGCGGCATCGGCATCCCACAGAGCGGAGTCTGCCAAAGAGGAGCTTAAATCCGACAAACCCAGAACGTCGCCCAAGACATGGCAGGCCGTGGTCTTGCCGATGCCGGGGTCGCCCGCGAAGATGGTAAGGAAATTATTGGCCAAACTCACGCACAGGTTGACGACTTCGTCATGCGTATAACCGCGACGAGCTTGGAAAGCCGTGATGATGTGGTTTCTGAGTTCTGCCGGCGTCAAACGGTGCTTGGGTACGGACCGCACGATAGCCTGCGCACGCGCGTCATAGTCGATTTCACCTTCAACGCAGGGACTTATCGTCTTGCCGTTTGTAGCGACAACACCGGTCAATTCGTCAAAGTAGGGTGACAAGCGATGCTCGGTGATTTGATCCTTGGCGGCCTTCACAAAACCTTCGAACTCCGACTTCCAGAAAGCTTCCTTCTTTTCGATTTCGACTTCGACTTTGGTTAAATCGGCTTGGCGAGCTTTGATAGCCTTTTCAATATCGCGCGAGGCTTTTTCAAACTCAGTCTTGGCACTTTGAATGCGTGCCTGATAGTCCGCACGAATTTCGTCTTCGTTTTGTTTGAGTTTTGCTTCCAACCCTTTGAGGTTTTTGGACTGTGCAACAGCTTTGACGAAGGCATCCGTCAAGGGTTTGGTATCGCGGTCGACTTCATTGGCAATCGACTTGACGGCAGCAGCAATCGCGGCACTTTGCACTTCGTCGGTGTAGTGCTCGATTTCGGGAAGTCTTTCCAGCAAAGCCAAGACACGCGCACGGCGTGAAGCGTCGCTTAAAAGCGGCGATTCGTCGTCCATCAGATAGGCTTTGATGTCGCCCACGGTCGCCAAACGTCCGAGATTGTTGAGCGTGATTCGAAGCAACTCTTCGTCGTTTAATAAATCGATACTGCTTTCGTTAAAGAGTTCTTTGTCCTGAACCAAAGCAATACGATAGCTTGCCGACTCGCCGTCTTTGGTTTCACCGAAGGCGCGCAAAATACCGTCGCCGTTCACAGGCGTCCAAAAGTGCATCTGCGCCAGTTCGTGTGCTTTGACTGCCGGAATATAAAGTTGTCCGTTGGCATTGGCGCGCAACGAGAAAGGCCCCGCAAAGCCGCCGTTGACAGCTAGGACCGCATCTTCGTTACTTAAAAGTTCGGGATGAGCGTCGTCTCCCGTGCCGCCCAAGTCCAGATCGACATCGGTATTGGCCGTCAAGTTGAATTGCTTGCTCGAAGGGTAAACGACAACGTAGCCTTCGGTTCTCAAAGGCAACACTTCCTGCCCGATTCTGGGCTCAATTGATACGGTGTAGTAAAAGTCCTGATTGGGCAGAATATGACTGCGATCTTCGATCACGACAACGTAGGGATGTCCATCTTTTAACGAGCGCGGTTCTGTCGGATTGGGAAAGCGCAGGTTGAGCGCTCCCACCGATGCAAAAAGCGTTTTGGCTTCGCTTTCGGTGAGCGTATACCAAGTACCCTTTTCGTAGAGATGGTGCGCCCAGAAGTTGACGAAGTTGCCGCGCCACTTCACGTACCCCATGAGACGCATCGGGAATTGGGGATTGAAAAAATTGGGACGGTAATTCGATTTCGTCGGATGCAGTTCCGTCACGTTCCAAGGAGTAGCAGAATTGGTGCGTGGACTTTGAAACATAGGCTCAAACGGCGTCGGTGCGGCATTGCCGTCAAAAACAGGCGCCGTTTCCAAGCCTTTGTTTTTGCGTTCGGCAGCTTCGGCACGAACGCGTTCCAAACGCGCGTAAAGCGGTTCGATCAAAGCGGGATCGATCGTGGCATCTTTTTGCATTTCTTCAATGCGTGCGACGGCCTCGTCGAAAAGTTCGTCATCAATCAGGCACTCCGTGACGCGGCATTTGGTGTCGATGATGCCCTTGGGATTGAGATCAAGCTCTCCGAGGCGATCGTAAATTAGCCCTGCAGGATAGGTCAGTTTGAGCGACGTGAGCGTTTGAGCAAGGTTTCTTAAGAGTGTGACGCTGTCGGGCAAAAGATCGACGGTGCCGTGGATAAATTCCAAAGCATAGAGTTTGTCGCCGGCCATGATCTTGGCGCAGGCCGACTTAAAGACGCGTTCCTGATCGACATAGCCGTAACCGATGTTTTCGCGCTTAGATGAAAAAACGGGCAGACGTTTACTTTTGTCTTTGGAGACTTCAAGTGCCTGAGCCAAATCGCTTTCAATGGTTTTGAGCTTTTCGGACTCGGGAAAATCTTTTTGGAAAGCGTTGATTTCGGTTTCCAATTTTTTCGTAAAGCCCTGATCGCGAGCAACCGACAGAACATAGTCGTAAACCGAGGCTTCGACATCCTTGGGATCGCGAACTAGAACCGTGAGCTGCAGATAGTAGTCGCTGGCGCAGCTCAAATAGCCGACCTGCGTCAGCGCTTGCGCAAGCTGAAGACACAAAACGGGATTTCTGTTTTCGCGGAATTGCAAGGCCAAGTCGGTCAATGACACGGGTAACGGAATCGTTGCCCGGTTCGTGAGGTCGGCAAAAACGTTGTTTTCTGCCGGCGTTTCCTGTGCCGGAATGTCGTTTGGCGTTTCCTCGGGCGAGGCTTGATTCTGCACAGTTTCTTCGGGGTCTACCTCGGTTTCGACAATTTCTTCGTCGCCCGCGAGCGACTTGGGCATCGGGAAATATTGCTTGATGCGTTCGGGGTCGCGCATGATGGACACAAGCGGCAACATGATTTGCCAAAAATGCTCGCAAAACTGCTCGAAGTCGTCTTCGTGGTAACGGAACAAAAACATCTTCAAGTTGCTGAGATCGTCATAGTTTGTCCATTTTTCCATCAATACTTGGACAAATTCGGGATCTTTAATCTTTACGGCGATCCAATCGAAATAGTCTTCATCGCTGTCTTCGGTCGGTGCATCGAAATGTTCCTGAAAATATTTGTGTGCATCATCAGTCATCCATGTCGAGCTTGATTTTTTCGGACTGGGCATTGCCCCGAGCAGAGCTTTGGAGTTATTTGTATAAAAAGCCGCCAATTGTCGTTTGCAAAGGTCGTTGGACCACCATTTGTTTGGACGAAAGCCCTTGATGTTGCCCGCTTTTGAGAGTAGATCGTAGCAACGATTTAAAAAGATAGTCTGGTCTTTTCCGGTGTAGTAATTCTTGATGGCAGTAAGCAGAGCGACGTCCATTTTTTCTTTCCTTCAGTCCGAGGGCTTTGTGTGTTCTTGTTTGTTTGACGCATCGATATTTGCGAGAGGCGTCAATCTTAGCAACGATGCCGATTTGTCGCGTGCTTTTTTTGACGGTTAGGCACAGAATTCAACTTTGTATGTACAAAAGAAGGGGGAGACACCCATAAAGGGCATCTCCCCGTTTTCGAAAACCAAGTCAGACGATTATCGGCTCGTCATGGCATCGACCTTGTCGCCTGCCTTCATCAAGCGCAGACCCCAAGCCACCACGATCAAGCACACACCGGTGTCGGCAAACACGGCCGCCCACATCGAAGCGTGTCCCATAATGGCTGCCAAAGCAAACCCGAATTTCACGCCCAAGGCAAAGACGATGTTTTGAATCAAGGTCGTGTGGGTGAGTTCGGACAGGCGTTTAAACCAAGCGATCTTGCCAATGTTGTCGTCCATCAAGGCCACGTCTGCAGCTTCAATCGCAGAGTCGCTGCCTTTGATACCCATGGCAAAGCCGATACGAGCGCGAGACAATGCCGGAGCGTCGTTGATACCGTCGCCTGCCATGGCGGTGGGCGCTTCGTTATCCAAACGATCGATTTCGCTTAACTTCTGATCGGGCAGGAGCTCTGCCTTCACGTTGTCGATACCGACCTGAGCGGCAATCGAAGTCGCGGCACGGGTGTTGTCACCGGTCAAGAGCCACGGTGTCAAATCGGCACGCTTCATCGCGTCGATCGCTTCCTTTGCATTGGGCTTTAAGGTATCGGCCACAATGAAGACGGCAATGACGCCGAACATGTCGGAAACGGCGACGGCAGACTTGCCTTCATCATAAGCCTTGGCAAAGGCCATTTTCACTTCTTCGGTGGCTAAGTGATGTTCTTCCAACCAGCGCAAGTTCGTAAAGCGGTAAAGCACGCCCTCGATTTTGCCCTGTGTGCCGTAACCGGGCAGAGCTTTGAAGTCGGTCACAAGCTTCGGGGTCAAACTGCGTTTGGCAAGTTCGGCACCGATTGCCTTACTGATGGGGTGAGAGCTCATAGAGGCTAAGCTCGCGCCCAACACAAAGCCCTTGTCTGCATTGTTACCCGCAGTCGTAATTTGGGTGTCAAACTCGGGTTTTCCGCGTGTGACGGTGCCGGTCTTATCCAATGCAACATGCTTTAAGAAACGGCCGGCTTCAAGGAATACGCCGCCCTTGACTAAGATACCGCGGCGAGCGGCAAGGCTCAAAGCAGAAACGATGGTCACGGGGGTGGAAATCACCAAAGCGCAGGGGCAGGAGATCACCAACAGCACCAAGGCGCGATAAATCCATTCGGTCCAGGGAAGGTCGCTCACAAGGGGACCCACCACGGCCGTCAAGATAGCCAAAGCAAACACGGTCGGGGTATAGCGAGCTGCAAAGCGATCGACAAAGCGCTGCAAAGGAGCTTTTTTCTGTTCGGCGTCTTCGACCGAGCGAATGATACGAGCGCTCATAGAGTCGGCGGCAGCTGCCGTGGCACGAATCGTCAAGGTGCTGTCCAAGGCAAGAGCGCCGGCATAAACGCGGCTGCCGGGTTCCTTGGGACTGGGCAACGATTCGCCCGTCATCATGCTTTCGTCCATTGCCCCGTGACCTTCCACAACGGTGCCGTCGAGACCCGCGCGTTCGCCGGGCTCGATTCGGTAGACGGTGCCTGCCGGAACGGTTTCGGCAGACATACGCTTCCAAACGCCGTTGACACTGGCTAACACCGTTTCGGGTGTGACATCCAACAAATTGCGGATGGCGTTTTTGGCGCGCATCATGCACATGTCTTCGATGGACTCACCGATTTCATAAAGCACCATCACCATGGCGGCTTCGGGCCATGCGCCCAAACAGCACGCGCCGATCACGGCCACGGCCATCAAGGTGTTCATGTTGAAGATAAATCGTACCAAGCACTTCAAGCCCTTGGTGACGGTATCAAACCCTGCCAAAACAATGGCGGCCAAGGCACAGACAATGATCGCCCATTCGGGAACTGTGCCCATCAATTCGAGCACTTCGGCAGCGGCGGCAAAAACGAATGCGCCGCCCAAACGCTTGATCGGAAGATCGGCTTTCACGGGGCTTTTTAGGTTTTCGCCCACACGGCTCACGTTGGCTTTCCAACCGGCAGTTTCCAACTTTTCCAAAAGTCCGAAGACGGCGTCCGGGTAAATGCGAACGCCGATGGTGTGCGCATTGCGATCGACCTTGGCGTCGATCCCGACGATTTCCAACACGGCGTCAACATCCGCAGGCGTTTTCATGTTGTCAATCGTAATGGTCACGTCGGATAACTTCTTGGCTTCGAGAACTTCGGCTTCCATTCCTAGTGAGGCGATGGTGGCCAAAATCCAAGAGTAGTCGGTCATTTCCTTGACAACTTCGAACTTGGCGATGCGCAGCCCATAGTCAAAGCGCAGGCTGTTGACCTGATCGTTCTTTTCAAATGCGCGTTCGATCTGGCCGCCCTCGGACGGGCAGCACATGTCGGCGACGTGTACTTCCACGGTCTTGAATTTGGACGTGTCCACGACGACTTCGTCAATGGAAATGACTTCGGAGTCCATGCCGAGCGTTTTGATGGCCTCGGGGATTTTGGCGCAATCGTATTTGGTTGCGTTGATTTCAAAGGTGGCCAAACGCGCCGGATGGTCGAACTTCATCGAGGCAAAACGCGCATCTTTTTCAAAGAGCTCGGTGATTTCGCCCGATTCGTGCGGGCAGTCCATATCGGGTACGCGCACGACGACTTTATATAACTTGGTGTTTTCAGACATTTGAGTGTCACCTAAAACGGTTTTCGATATACGCATTAAAAACCCTGTAGCGGCTACAGAGTCAAGCGTTTTTGCGTATCATTTGCAAAAATATTTGCAAAACTCTTTTTGGAACTCGATTTATGCGTATCGGAGAGTTGGCGTCTCGCACCGGCATCGGTGTCGAAACCATCCGTTTTTATGAAACCAAGGGCTTGTTGCCGGCACCTGTCAGGCAGGCCAACAACTATCGCGTCTACGGTGAAATGCATGTGGCGCGTCTTCACTTTATTCGTCATTGCCGCGCTTTGGATATTTCTTTGGAAGATATTGCCAAGCTGTGCGCGATTGAAAATAGCGACGGGGGTGAGCTCTCCGACGTGCACAAGATGATTGATACGCATCTCTTGGCAGTCAAAAAACGCATTGCCGAATTAATGGCGCTGCAGTACAAACTTGAGCAGCTCAAAAGCTCCTGCACTGGGGATCACGCTTGCAAAAACTGCGGGATTTTGGAAGGCCTGGAAGCTTACGACAAAGAAGGTTGCGATTGTTGCAAGAACTTTGTCGAAAAGGAAGTTGCCAAAAAATTGTAATGGCGTTTGTCGGGACAACAGAACACGTGTTGCGATGCGCTATATTCTCTCGTTTCTATTTTCTTTCGATTTAATTCAAACCTTATGATGGTCTCTACCGGTTATACGATTTTAAGTTGGGTGTTGATGGTGGTCGTGGTGGCTTTGCCCACGTGGATCATCTGCGCATGGGCTTCCAAAATTGCCCCTGCCATGACGCATGAAAAGCATAAGTCGGGCTTTGGCGGTGCACTGATTCTTTTTGTGGCAGGTCAAGTTGCCATTCTCATTACCGCGCTTTGGCAGGCAAGCTATATGACAAGCGAACTCGTCTATATGCTTACACGCGACGCTCAATCCATCAAGCTCGGCGCCATGGCTGTCTTGCCCGTATGGTTGACAGTGATTCTCTCGGGCGTGATCCTGTGGCAAATTGCCGCCAAGCGCAATGCCGCAGCCATCGGCAGCATCATCGTGATGCTGTGGATCTCGGGCCCGGGTTTGACGCTTTTGCAGAGCTGGTACTTCAAGATGGAATTGACCGACCTTTCGATGATTCAGATTTTTGGCTGGTGTATCGTTTGGAGCATTTACTTGGCGATCAGCCCGCGTGTGGCATTGACCTACGCAACGCCCCAAGGTAAGAAGATCGTGGCCGGGCAGACGAAGTAGACCCGATTCCCATACGCACAAAAAACCGCAAGAGTAGTGAAGCTCCTGCGGTTTTTTCGTCTCTGACGGTTTTGTGATTAGAACGTCACATGGTCGGGATCAAGCCCCGAGAACCCCGTCTGGGGCATGGCGTCAATGCGAGCCATGTCTTCGTCGCTGATGCTAAAGCCGAAGAGCTCGGTATTTTCGCGGCAACGGTCCTGATTCATGGACTTGGGCAGAGCAATTGCACCGTGTTGCAAGCACCAACGCAAAGCGATCTGAGCGCTTGAGACACCGTACTTGCGACCGAGTTCGGTCAAAAGCGGATGGCGGATTAAAGCGCCGCGCCCCAACGGAGACCAGGCCTCGATCTGAATGCCGCGCTGACGGCAGAAGTCCACTGTGGGTTTTTGCATGTAGCCCGGGTGAAACTCCAACTGATTGACCATGGGTGCCACCTTGGCACGCGCCAACAAGGGTACGAGATGGTGAATCATGAAGTTGGAAACGCCGATGGCGCGCACGCGACCGCTTTGGTAAATCTCTTCCATGGCGCGCCACGTGCCGGAGTTAATACTCTGCCACGTCATAGCTTCTCCTCGGGCTGCCGGCCAGTGAATGAGATACAGATCCAGGTATTCCAAACCCAAGGTCGACATCGTGCGATCGAATGCTGCCAAGGTTTCCTTGTAGCCGCGATCTGAATTCCAGAGCTTACTCGTCACAAAGAGCTTTTCGCGGGGCACACCGCACGTGCGCACTGCCTGACCGACGCTGCGTTCGTTACCGTAAATATGTGCGGTATCAATATGGCGATAGCCGAGCTCAATGGCGTAATGCAGATGCTTGACCAGATCGTCGTCATCGGGAACCTGCCAGGTTCCGAGACCGACGCAAGGAACTTTGACGCCGTTGGAAAGCGTAAAGGTACTCGCGATACTAGGCACGGTGTGTACTCCTAATCGTTATTCTTTGTGTATGCGTATATTCTTCTGTGACGATTTGAGAATGCAAAAACCAACCTCTCCGAACTTTGTCGGAAAAGCTCCT
>CALKKK010000089.1 GCA_937995395.1 uncultured Sutterella sp.
CATCTGGTCGATGGAGATTTTCAGCGCAATGGCTGCATCGGTCATTTCGATGGCGGCGGCTTTGCTACCCAAAGTATTGGCTTCTCGATTCATTTCCTGCGTCAAGAAATCCAAACGACGGCCGACGGCGCCGCCCGCGGCCAAGACGCGTCTGACTTCTGCGACGTGCGTCTTTAAACGATTGATTTCTTCTTCGACATCCATCTTCAAAGCATAGAACGTGACTTCTTGGCGGATGCGGTCGGACACTTCTTCTCGCGTCAAGTTTGAGTTTTCGGTCAAAGCTTTATTTAAGGCTTCTTCGAGCCGTTCGGTCAGCTTAGCCTTAAATTGCGCATGAATTTCGGGGATTTTTTCGGCAACGGCCAAGGTGGTGGCTTCGATCTTGTCGCAGTTGGCAAGCAACACTTGCGTGAGCGCTGCGCCTTCGCGGCTGCGGCTTGCGATAAACCCGTCCAAGGCTTCGGAAAGAATCTTCAAAACGGCGGCAGTTACCGCTTCTTGATCGGGCGTTTGCGTGTTCACGACACCGGGGTAGGCCAAGATGTCAGCCACACGCAGGGCAGCCGCCTCGGGCATCGTTTCAAGAATTTTGTCTTGTACACGAGAAAGTGTTTTCAGCGCTTCGGTGTCGACATGCACGGCCTCGGCATCCAAGTTGGGCTTGAGGCTTGCTCTGATTTCAAGTTTGCCGCGTCCGACGCGTTTGGAAATGAGTTCGCGAGCGGCGCCTTCGACCGAGCGCAGCTCGTCGGCAAAGCGAATCGAAAGGTCCAAAAAGCGCGAGTTGACGCAACGAATTTCAACAGTGACGTGTCCCAACGGGGTTTGGCCTTGCGCATTGGCAAAGCCCGTCATCGATTGTACGGTAGACATTGAGCGTGGTATCCAAAAAGAGGAGCGCGACAAAGCATTTGTCGCGCGGAAAGTTTGGCGTAATTGTACCGTAGTCGTTTCGATCACAAAGCGCTTGTTTGCAAGGCGATTTCTTCTTTGATTTCTTCGAGCAAAGCCGTCAAAAGCGCCGACTGACGTCGAGTTGCAAGCCACGAGACGGCACCTGCATAAGTGATTTCGGGCGTAAGCGGCACGAAACGCACTTCATCGTCTTCGGCGACGATACCTTCGATACACAGTGCTTTTGCCCCTTGTCGTACGGCCAAAGCCGCGTTATACAAAAGGTTGTAGGTGCCGCAACAGTCGATTTCGTCCATCGAGTAGCCGGCCCAGCCGGCAAAGGCTCCGGCTTCTTCGTCGGAAAAGCGCGCCGGCAGAAAGACATTGAGCTCTTTGAGTTCTTTGGCGGTAATTGCCGTTTTGTCTTTCAAAGCGCCGTTTCTTGCAGTCAGCACACCCCAACGGACTGCTTTGGGCAAGGGTAGGCTTTCAAAACCGGTGAGATCGGCGCCGGCAGAAAAGACGGCAAGATCGGCCAATCCCAGACGCAAGTTTTGGGCGGCCACGTCGGCCGTGACGCTCATAAAGTGACAACGGACTTGCGGATGCTTTTGCTGCATTTTGGTGATGGCTGCGGCCACAACGCTAAAAGCGGGCATTTCGCCGGCGGCAATGCGAA
>CALKKK010000090.1 GCA_937995395.1 uncultured Sutterella sp.
GCAATCGATCAAGTATCGCCGTCGTCAGCGTAGCGTCCCCCAAAACAGAGGCCCATTGCGAAACCGGTTTGTTGCTCGTCATCAAGATGCTCAAGCTGATTGCCATTACAGCTCCCGTGGTCATTGCATTAAATGCCCTGCGGTACGACGATCTGTCCTATCAACTCGTTTCTTTTTTGCGATTTCTGACGTTCACAAACAATTTGTGGCCTGAGAAAAATGCCATTTGGGGCTTTGTGATTGTCCCGGGGGTGAATGTCCTGCGGGATTTTTTGTGTCCGTTAGAAAAATTTACTCAATGGACTAAGTAAAATTTTCAGATGTATTGAGTAAATCGAGGAAAGTCATGTTTGAGCGCTCTGAAGTCTCAGTTTTGGTCGATCGTTTGCGTGAACCGCGACGTTTCATGCAGCTGGTGATGGGACCGCGCCAAGTTGGCAAGACGTCAGCTGTCACTCAAGCGATCTCAAAAAGTTCCATTCCTTCCATCTATTGCTCTGCCGAACATGTCTATGACACCTCGACATGGATTTCGTCCTCTTGGGAAGATGTGCGTCACGAAATGCGACTCAAAGGGCTTTCGGAAATCGCTTTGGTCTTGGACGGCGTTGAGCAAATTCCAAATTGGCCCGAAGCCGTCAAAGCCGAGTGGGATCGTGATACCCGAGAAAAAACGAACATCAAAGTCGTTTTGATCGGTTCATCGCGCATTTGGAATGTCAAAGGTCTGACCGAATCATTGGCGGGGCGTTTCGAAGAGATTCGCATGACGCGCTGGACTTTGGGCGAAATGCAAAACGCTTTCGGCTTTGGTCTGGATGATTACATCTATTACGGCGGCTATCCCGGCGCAGCTCCTTTGCTGGGTGACGATATTCGTCGGCGTTCCTACATACAGAGTTCCGTTGTCGATACTTCTCTGACCAGAGACATTCTCGTAGACAGTCACATCGCCAAGCCCGGGTTGCTCAGGCGTTCTTTGCAGCTGGGGACAATGCACTCCGGCGAAATACTGTCGCTTACCCAGCTGATGGCAAAATTGCCCGAAGCCGGCAATACAACGACCTTGACCGGTTATTTCGCCAAACTCGGTGAGGCCGGTCTAGTGCGGCTTTTGTCGAAGTTTTCAGGAGGATTGATTCGCAAGCGCGCGAGTATCCCGAAGTTTCAAGTATTTGATAATGCACTGAAATCACTCACAGCAAACATGGCCTTGTCCCAAGCCAAGACCGATCACCTTGTTTGGAAGCGTTATGTCAAGTCGGCTGTGGGTGCCCACCTTATAAACGAAGCATGGCGCAAGCGTTTCGAAGTCTACTATTGGCAGGACGGCGGCAATGAGGTCGACTTCATTCTCAATGTGCGTGGTAAGACAATTGCCGTCTGTGTTCAGGGCAATATGACAAAGTCAGCCAAAGGGCTCGAAGCCTTCCGTCAAAAGTTTGACCTCGAGCGCCTTGTTATTGTAGGGGAGTCAGGCATTTCTTTGGAAACGTTTCTCAAGGCTGATATTGCCGACCTTTGGCGATAAAGTGCGATGTCTTTTCGTCTTAGAACGATGTCAAACGACATTCCAAGGGTTCCTTTAGAATAGTCTTTACAATTGCTTTGTCGGTTTTTGCTGTTTGTCCTTCGTTCGTCTTAATTAAGGAGCGGTTATGACCCCCGCGATCGGTGCTTTTTTGTTGCTCGGGATTGTCGGCGGTGTCGGTATCGGCGTCGGTCTTTACGGGTTGTGGCTGAAGAAACACGGCAGACTTTGATCGTTTTTGAGTTTTCGGAGGAAGGAATATGTCCCCAATGCTTGGTGCCGGTCTTCTTGTTTTTATCGTGGTGGGCTCCGGCATCGCTATCGGTCTATACGGACTTTGGCTCAAGAAACAAGGTCGATTTGACGATTCCGAGGAGCGCATAAGCCGTAAACGCACGAATGCCTGTCGCGTCTCTGTTTGCCCGCGTTGTCGGTACAGTTGGCGAGCCGAACGTGCTCGAAAGAAAGCGGCTCGCAAAACCGCTAAGCCCATGGTCGCGACTTCGTAGTTCCTTCCAACTTGATCGACTCCCTAAAGGCCCGTCAACTCAATATGCGTACGGCTTTCGGGAGTTTTGTTATCCGCTCGCGCAGCGCAAATTTCGGTAGGAATCCGTCCGTCGGATGCCGCACCCCGTCGACAGTCGCACATTCGGTCAAAAATCGACAAAAAAGTCGCAGACTTTTACGCAAAATTTCACGGAGATTGACCTCAGTTCGGTACAATATCAGGCTATCGAAATGTATGGGTCGGGGAGATTGTGTGCCCTGCGATCCCGATAAAAGATTTATGCAAAAGAGACGAAGCTCTTTGGCATCGTCTTTTTTTGTTTGTCTGTGAAAACAAAGGTTAATGTATGCTTCTTGAGTTGTTCCGCAATCACAAGCGATGGTTGATGTTTATCGCCATGATCCTTGTGATTCCCAGCTTTGTCGTTACGGGTATCTATTCCTATAACCGCATGATCAGTGACGACGGCGCCATTGCCAAGGTCGATGACGTTTCCATCCTGCCGCAGGATTTTGACGAAGCCAAGCGCCGCCAGCTCGAAACGCTGCGCGCCAACTTGGGCGAGTCTTTCCGTTCGGATATGTTGGATAACGCCGCCGCTCGCGTGGCTTTGTTAGAGCGCATCATGAACGATCGTTCTTTGTCGGGCGAAATCGCCAAGGAACACGTCGAAGTGAGCGAACAGGCCGCTATCGAAATGATCAAGACGTTCCCTGCCTTCCAAAAGGACGGCAAGTTCGAACCCGAGCTCTACCAGAATTATTTGGCCAGCGCCGGCTACAGCGACGAATACTTCGTGTATCTGATGCGCGGCGACTTGTCTCGTCAGCTCTTGGCTTCGGGCATCACCCGCACGACCATTGTTCCGACGGTGATTGCCGAAGGCTTGCATAACCTTTTGACCGAACGTCGTGAAATCGCGTTGCATCGCATCGCCACGACCGACTTCGTCAAGGACATCAAGATCACGGACGAGCAGGCCAAAGAGTACTGGACCAACAACCAGAAGGCTTTTGAACGTCCCGATCAAATCGACGTTCAGTATGTGGTTTTAACGCCCGATCTCTTTAAGAACGTTCAGCCTTCAGAAGAAGACATCAAGACCTTCTACGATCAAAACGCCACGCGTTTCCGTTCGTCCGAAGAGCGTCGTGCCAGCCACATCCTGATCGATTTGGCCGACGGTAAGGAAAAGGCACTGGCTAAGGCCAACGACATTCTTGCCAAGGTCAAGGCCAATCCGGCCGACTTTGCCAAGCTTGCCAAGGAAAACTCTGCCGATACGGGCAGCGCTCAGGAAGGGGGCGACTTGGGTTACTTCGGCACCGGCATGATGGTGCCCGCCTTTGAAACGGCCGTTTTCAAGGCCAAGAAGGGTGACATCGTGGGGCCGATCGAAACCGAATTCGGCTACCACATCATCGAAGTGACCGACATTCGCGGCGAAGCTCAAAAGTCTTTGGCAGACGTGCGTGACGAAATCATCCGCATGTACCAGGAACAGGAAAGCCAGAAGCGCTTTGCCGAAGAAGCCGACAACTTCACCAATATGGTTTATGAACAGAGCGACTCTTTGGATCCCGTGATCGAAAAGTACAAGCTCAAGGCTGAAACCGTGAAAAATGTGAGCCACCAGGGTCCGGCCGACGCGGAAATCAAGCGTCTCCTCAACCAACACGTGATGGACAACCTCTTTAGCGACGAATGCTTGCGTGAAAAGCGCAATGCCCAAGCCATCGAAGTTGCCCCCAACACCTTGGTTGCCGCTCGTGTGGTCGAATTCCACCCGAAGCACGTGGCCGCTTTCGAAGAAGTGCGTGCCAACATCCTTCAGATGATGACCACGCAAGAAGCCGCTGCCAAGGCCAAGGCTCAGGGTACGGATTTGATTGCCAAGGTGCGTCAGGACAAGAATGCCGTGAAGTTTGAAGACGCCATCACGGTTTCTCGCTCCAACCCGCACGGTCAGGGCTTTAATCTTGTGAACGCCGTGATGCGCGTTCCGGCCGAAGAATTGCCCGCCTACGTGGGTGTGGCCGCTGACGACGGCTTCTACATCGCTCATGTGATTAAGAGCGAAAAACAAGAAGCCAAGCCCGAAGCCATCGAAGCCAACCGCAACGAAGTGGCTC
>CALKKK010000091.1 GCA_937995395.1 uncultured Sutterella sp.
TTTGGGCAACTACAATAAGCTAAAAGCTTGCGAGTTCACTCGCGAGTTGTTTACTTTCTTTCTTGTGCCATGCGCATTTGGACGATGTCGGGTTCTTAAAGGAGTAAGGAGAGGCGACAAATAACTAAGAGCGCTGGCAAGGTAGCAAATCTTGAGCGCTCTTTTTGTTGAGGATGTCAGTTTGTGGTCGGTTACTTCATGTGGTCAAAGAAGGGCTTCTTGGCCTTGGCTTTGCCGCTGACCTTCTCAATCGTTACTTCCCACAAGGCGACGGCTCCGATGCTGCCCTTAATGGTTTCGAGCTGCTTGTCCATGGGCTGAGAGCCAGCAAAGCGTTTGGTATAGGCTTCGAACACCTTTTGCATTTCTTTCATGTCGGTGATTTGGCGAGCGCGACCTGCGACCATGGCAGAGACGTACTTGACCGTGAACTCGTCTTCTTTGAGCGGATCGGTACCGATCCAGACGATCGAAACGCGCGGGTTTTGTTCGAGGTTCTGATACTTGCGGCTGTTGGGGTCTTTGGTGCCGTGGAAATAGATCTTGCCGTCAAACACCAAGGGCGTAATGGGAACGGCGTAGGGGGTGCCCGAGGCGTCGGCCGTGCCGAGAACAGCGTTGTTGGTGTGCTCGATTACATACCAGGCTTCCTTGTCGGTTAAGAGATAGTCGGTGCGGCGCACGGGGCGTTCGGTCGATTGCGGTGCGCTTTCTTTAGCCGAGACCGTGGCGGCGGCAACCGAGGCAAGGCCGGTGGCGATGATTTGACGACGGGTAAAGGTCATTTTGTTTCTCCTTCTTGGTTTTGTTGGTACGACAAAATTAGGGTGCTTGTAAGTTTACGCTTGAAGGATGTTTGATGTGCGAGTTGCGGTTGAGGATTTCGAGCGAAAAGGACTTGTTTTGGACGTTGAAAACAAATCAATCACAAAGTCCGACGGTGGCACTTCGGGCTTTTGTGTTAAATAATAAGCCCCAGACTTGGCAAACCGGTCTACGACGTTTATGACAGTATTGTTATTAGCCATCGTGAAGAGTCATGCGACGGTAACAAACGGTTTGTGCGCTCAGACTCAGGTCTGAAGCATGATTTGATAAAAAAACACCCGCAACATGTGCTGTGGCGGGTGCGTTGAGACTGTTAGATAGTCCGTAAGAACGACGGGCGAGTGTATGTAAAAACTAAAACTTTTCAGTCTCGGAAGGTTGGGCTTGTTGGCATACTTTTTTTTCAGACTTCTTACGCAGATCCCAGAGGTTTTCTCCGTTGTATGAGAAGTATTTCGGTCCTTGATAAGCGCCAGAGCTATTTTGGTGATCTGCAGGCAGGAAAGTGCCTGTAAATGCAGAAAGTGTGTAGAGGCGTCCGCCAAATTCAATTTTTTTGTCGTCAGCTACTTTTACTTCAAGGCCGGTAGGGGTAAACGTGATAGTCTCGCCGACACAAATGCCCACCATTGAGAATTTAAATGGTTTACGGCGATGTTGGTGGTCATTGGCAGACTTGGTTAACTTGTCGGATTTCGTATCGTCGACAGGTTTATTGTCACGATAGATCGTAATCTTGGCATCATCAACCGTCCTTGCAATATCACGAAAGATGTCAAGAGCGATCTCTGGCGACACATTGAAGAATTCCCGGTTCTGACGTATGCGTAAATCTGTCAGACGATCAATAAACTTATGGACGAGTGCCTCAACCTCGTGGTATTTTGAGGTTTGCATCGTGGCATAGATGGAAAATGGTAAGGGTACTGCTGTGTTATCGAGTTCCTTGGAGCGGATGTCCACTGGGCGAGAACTTTTGCCGATTTTGACCCAATCCTCGCGGAAGGATTCATTGGTGAGAATGTAAACGTATCCGGTCTGCATAGTGTTGGATAAACATTTGATAGATTGAAGCACAAAAAGGTAACGGATTAAATTGGCTAAAACAAAATAAACCAAAAACATTACAGCCAGATTATACGGTTGCTTGATGCTTCAGGGAGAAGTAAAGTAATTGTAGTCTGGCGTTATACTCCACACACATCAAAGTAAATCAACAATTGATGTGTTAGGCGCCCTCATGGGGTTATTTTATGAGGACGCCTAACAATTTTGCGGGCTTGACGAATTGCCACTGAGTAGCCTTGATCGAATTATCGTTGATCAGAGTGCTTGAAAGTTTATGCCGACGGACTTTGTAATGCATTTAGGGTTTGGTTAGGCTTTAGGCTGAAGTGGCTTGGCTGAAAGTTTTGAAATTAGGGATATTATAAGAGTTGGATAGCATTGCCGAGAGAGAATTCGGTTTGATGGATGTAGCATAAATAATATTTCCTATAATTTAGTTTTAACGGTTTTTAGTTATTAACCTTTTAAGGCGTGAATAATGAGTGATAAAGATCAGAGGAAAGACATTTTCGGTTTTAGCTTTGGCGATTTTTTTAAGCTGACCTTCGAAGGAGAACGGTTCAAGAGTATTGTTATCCCGCCATATCAGCGTCCTTATTGTTGGACTCAGGCCGATATTCAAAAAATATTGGATGACGTGGATGAGTTACGTTATGAACCGGCCGGTGAGGATAAATTCATTTACGGTGGCGATGGTGACGACGTTGCACAATATTATTTCGGTTCGATTTGCTTTCGCAAGGCGAAGAGTTCCGACTCAGAAGATGCTTCTGATAGCGAACTGGAACTGTTGGATGGTCAACAACGTCTGACAACCTTCCTGATTTTGGGAAAGCTGTTGAGCAAACTATCCGAAGAAGCTGATTGCCAGGAAATCAGTGACGCAGGCAAGGAGATTCATACGTTGATGAGTGTCTCCGACGAGCTCGCTGGGAGTAGTGTCGTCCACTATACCAACCCCAACACGATTGTGCATATCGGGGAGGTTTACAAAGAATTCGATCACCACTACCGCCAGTTAAAAGATGGTGATAAAGACTACTATCAACGAGCTCTGAAAAGAGATATCGCGCGATTTTTATACGTGCTCAAGCATGGAATGCTTTCCGTCAGATTTTTGCGCACCGAAAGAGCCGCCCGTCAGTTCTTCCAATGTGAAAATAATCGCGGTAAGGCGATGACGGTGCTTGATTTGCTTAAGGCATATCACATGCGCCAATCCGAGCCTCAGGTAGCCGAAAAAATTAACCGATTCTGGTCTGCGATCATGAAGGATGAATTACCCAAAGAGGGGAACGGAGGCAGCGACGGAAATAAATATACCTCCGTTTATGCATTGCCCGTGATGTTGATTCCTTACGGAGTGCCGCTTTGGACGAATCTAACCCCAATAGATGCCTTTCACTTGAAGGGAATCCTGGGAACGCTGAGTGGCGATCGTATTGTCGATGCAAAGCTTCGCGGTGGCAACGACAGAGACTTTAGCGAAATTCCAGACTTACTAGATACGATTCAACCCGGGTTGGCATTTTTTCAAACGCTTGATTACTACCGTGCTCTTTCCAAAGCGATCTATAAGGATGTTACCAACGGAGGTTATGAGGAACCCTTCGGTGGGGGAACGCAGCTCCTCGTTTATGCATTGGTATGTTGGGCGGATCGCTTTCTTCAATGGGATTGGTGCAAAGGAGACAAGTTTGTCGGTGATGCCCCGATTTCTGAAGACCGAATTGAAGAATTGAGTGCTCGCTTAAAGAACGATTTGGACTATGCGGAATATAAAAGATGTTACCAGGTCTTCTTAAGGCGACTTAAGAGAGATAAAAACAACATCGGCGCATTTGACCGTTTGGACAGTGCTCGTATTTTCAGAATGTTGGAATACTACTATCCAGTAACTAATCTTTTACTCTTGCCTCACCATTCCAACAGTCCGGCTGCATGTAGACGCGAATTTTTGCGAAGAACTACTCCTGACGAACTTGCTCGCCATTTGGATAGATTTGCCGAGAAATACAGAACCGCATACTACGATCAAACTGATGATCAAAAGCAGGTGAAAAATGATGCACAATGATAAAAATATTCCGTTTGAGGCTTTTGCGCTCACGATTGGCTCAATGAAGAGGGCTGGGGACAGATATGTAGTTCCGGCTTATCAGAGGCCTTATTGTTGGGACGAAGACCAAGTGCGGACCTTAATGTTTGAATTGATTGACCATTTCAATAATAAAGACAGTAACTCCGATCCTTACTCTCTCGGCACTATTGTGACCAAGACCGCATATAGTGAGGTGGATGGTGGTTACTATGAAATTCTTGACGGTCAGCAACGACTGACAACCATGGACTTGTTGCTGGACACAATTCAAACGCACTTGAAGGACGGCGAGAAATTTGAACTGATCCGAAAATATGCCTATCTCGATGGAACCGATAAATCTGACGGACAACGTCTTCCGCCGTGCAATAAACAAAAAGAAGCGATTGCGGAAGTCTTGTGGAAGAATTGCTTTGGAAGCGCTGATTTGCCGGAGAAAAGAAAGTTGGCGGATTTTAAGGCATACCTTTGTAATAACGTTGTCATGAGTCAAGTGGTTATTCCGCTTACAAAAGTTGAAAAACGCCAATTACGCGAAGCTGCCGAAATGTTTGAAATCATCAACATTCGTGGCCAAAAGCTTTCGGAACTGGATATCTTAAAAGCAAATTTCATCTCCAAGCTTGATGATGACAAACCCGGTGAAGCGGCGCTGTTCGACTATCTCTGGACACGAACCGACAAAGTGCTTCAGGTCAAAAATGTTAATGAGTTAAATGCCGACGAGGCACGAAAAATTTATGAGATGACCAAAGCAGGGCGGGTGTTTTCCCAAAAACGTAAGTCCATTGATCAAATCATAGACGAGATTGAAAACGGCAACACCAAGAGCTCCCAAGCCGATCAACAGAAGATGTTGGAAGCCGATAGTTCAAACGGCGAGTTGTTGGCGCCCATTGACTTTGTCAATCTTGTCATCATCGCCAGAGAGTCGTTAAGACGGTTTATAGATGACAAATCCAAGTATCAGGCGCTTACGACGAAAAAGATGCAAGAGGAGTTCGGCACGCTTTTTCCTGTCAGAGAAGACGATATTCCCCGGCAAGAGCAAGTTGCTAGACTTTGGCAATTGATGGCGATCCTAATGATTGCCGTGAAAACCGTGGTTCGATGGGGACCGTATAGAGACGCGAAAACAAAAGAGTTTTCAGCGGATCGTACACCGTTTAATCAACTTGTTTTCTCTTTTTTCGCCGAAGGAAGTTATCAATCTGAAGGGCAATCATGGATGTTACTTCTGATCAATGAGGCTATTAATGATGTGGCTGGTGAGCATCCTCTACCCAAGAGTGCGCAGGAGTTCTTAAATTGGATGAAGCTGACCGGCCAATCCTCAGCAGGGTGGTTGGATAAGGTACCTCGCTTCGGTTCGATCGAGAAGAATGCCTTCAGGAATTTGATTGCTTTCGCTTTCAAAGGGCAGTCTGATACCACAACGGCTATAGAAGTTGCTCAGGCAAATGTCGGATCGACAAAATTTAAGAAAGTTAGCCCTTCCGACCTGGCATACGATAAAGATACGTTCAAACAATGGTGG
>CALKKK010000092.1 GCA_937995395.1 uncultured Sutterella sp.
AATTTCCTTGAGGGCGGTTTCTTTATGCGTTTGGTAAAACGGCGGACTACACCACGATGCAGCCGTGTTCGCCGACCGGACGCGGCTGGATCATGCCGATGCGGTAGACCTTTTCGCCCTGTTCTTCAAAAAGCTTCATTGCGCGATCTGCATCTTCTGCAGCCACAACCACGGCCATGCCGATGCCGTTATTGAAGACGCGATGCATTTCGTGAGAGTCGATGTTGCCCTTTTCCTGCAACCAGTCGAAAATCGCCGGACGCTGCCAGCTGTCGCCCTTGACAACGCACTGAAGATCGTCGGCCAACACGCGCGGAATGTTTTCCACCAAGCCGCCGCCCGTGATGTGAGCCATGCCCTTGATCTTCACGGACTTCATCACTTCGAGAACTTGCTTGACATAGATGCGGGTGGGTTCCATGGCGCGGTCGGCTAGGGTGGCGCCGTCAAAGGGCATAGACCAATCGGCACCGGCCACTTCCACAACCTTGCGAATCAAAGAAAAACCGTTGGAGTGGGGACCCGAACTTGCCAAACCCAACACCACGTCGCCCGGGGCGATCGATTTGCCGTCGATGATTTCGTCTTTTTCAACGATGCCCACGGCAAAGCCGGCGAGGTCGTATTCGCCTTCGGGGTACATGCCGGGCATTTCGGCGGTTTCGCCGCCGATCAAGGCGCAACCTGCCAATTCGCAGCCCTTGGCAATGCCCTTGACAACGCGTTCGGCCGTATCCACGTCAAGCTTGCCGCAACCGAAGTAATCCAGGAAGAAAACGCTCTTGGCGCCCTGCACCAAAATGTCGTTGACGCTCATGGCCACCAAGTCCTGACCCACAGTGTCGTGGCGACCGAGTTTGAAAGCCAGCATCAATTTCGTGCCGACGCCGTCGGTGCCGGAAACCAACACGGGGTTCTTGTATTCCTTGCCGATTTCAAAAAGAGCACCGAAACCGCCGATGGAGCCGAGCACACCGGGAATCATGGTCTTTTTCGCAGCAGGCTTGATGCGTTCGACGAGTTCATCACCGGCATCAATGGAAACGCCGGCGGCAGCATAAGAAAGTTGAGTCATTTTTTTGAAAGTTTTGAGAGGTTGATTTCGGTATCTTGCCCAAGTCGCGCTAAACTTCGCAAGATGCCCGACCGTAACCCGTATATTTTAGCGCATCAACGGGGAGGCTCGAACAGTTTTTGCTTTCCGAACGTGCTTTTCAAGCGTGCGGATATTTGTAACCCATCGACGACGGACACCGAAGTTAACGTGCTGACACAACCCAGAGAACAACTCCTATTGGATTTGATCGAGCCCGAAGGCCCGACGCTGGATAATTTTGTCTGCGGCCAAAACGGGGAAGTCGTCGCTGCCTTGAAAAACTGTTTGGCGGGCGACGGCCCCCAATTCATCTACCTGTGGGGGCCGAGCGGTTGCGGCAAAACCCATCTGCTGCGTGCCATGACCCCGTGCCAGCGCTGGCGCGTTCCCGAATTTGACGAAGACGTCGCCATTTATACGGTCGATAACGTTCAAGAGCTCGATGCCGAAGACTTGGAAAAGCTTTTTCATTTGATGAATGCCGTCAGAAGCCATCCCGAAACGCGCATCGTCGTTTCTGGCAACGTGTCTGTGGCCGAACTCAACATCCGCGAAGACATCACGACACGCCTGTCCTGGGGGCTCGTTTACCGCATCCGTTATCTGCCGGGCGACTTGGCTCAGGCCGAATTCGATCGTCTGGCCCAAGAGCGCGGTATCGAAATGACGCCCGATCTGGCGCAGTGGGTGGTCACGCATTTGAGCCGCGACATGCGCGACTTGCGCCGCTATCTTGATGTTGTGGATCGCTTTGCCATGCGTAACAAGCGTCGCGTGACGTTACCTTTGTTGCAGGAGTGTCAGCAGCAGTTTTCTCGCAGTTAACGCCCGGACAATCCCCGATTTTTTCTCGAAGCTTGCGCAAAGCGTCGAGTACTCTTTACGAACGGCTGAATTTTGCGCTAACGCGCTGTTTTTGTCGCGTGGCATGTCCGAAATTCCAAACTTTTGCGGTGCGAAGCATTAAAATAATCTCTTTGTGTTGTAGACGGACGTTTCCTCAGCCCGAAAGCGGGCTTTGAGTCTCGTCCGTGAGCAACGATGCCGCCCATGTCGTCGGCGGACTTTTGAATGCTTTTTCGTCATTGATGCAGTTAGCCGTTTTCGATCTCGACCACACTCTGATGCCGTTGGATACGGGTGAACTTTGGGTGCGCTGGCTTCTTAGGGAATCCGGGCGCGATCCTCGCTTTGCCGTCTCCGAAATCGAGCGCTTTACCCGCGAATATCGAGCGGGCATTTTGGACATCAATGAATTCGTCGACTTTCAGTTGAAGTTTTTAGCTTCTTTTAAGAGAAGTTTTCTTGAAAAAGCACGTGCTGCTTACAAAGAAACGATTGTGCGCCCCAATGTCCCGGAAAGTTCGCGTCGCCTGGTTCAAATGCATAAAGACGCAGGACACGTGACTGCGATTTGTACCGCCACCTACAGTTTCGTGACGCAAACGGCTGCCGACATTTTCGGCGTCGATGCTCTTTTGGCTACGCGTCCGCAAGAGGGACCCGACGGTGAATTCACGGGCAAAATCGACGGCACGGCCAGTTTCGGCCCGGGCAAAGTCGTGTGGCTCAAAAACTTTATTCGTCAACAGCAAGAAACGATGGGCCGAGCCTTTGATCGCATCTGGTTTTATTCGGACTCCATGGCCGATCGCCCGTTATTCGAATACGTCGAATCCAAGGGCGGCGTCAATACGGTCGTCAACGGCGAAGCAAAACTCATCGAATTGGCGGGCAGTCGCGGGTACTTTAAAATCACGACTTTTGCAGAAAGCGACTTGGAATTCGTGCGTCGCATCCAACAGTCGCTTATCGGTGCCTGAAAAGAATATATTCGGAGAACAAAACAGTGTTTGATTACGTCAAAAAAGTCATTACCAACTTTATCGGGCGAAGAAACACCGAAATCAACCGTGAGCCTCGCGTGATCAAAGCGAGCGAACACGGCATCAATCCCAAAAGAGTGAGTTTTGCCGCACGCAAAACCTGCGAAAACCTTCAGGCACGCGGCTACAAAGCCTACGTTGTGGGCGGGGCCGTGCGCGATTTGCTCTTAGGCGTCACTCCGAAAGACTTTGATGTGGCTACCGACGCTACGCCCGAACAGGTCAAACGTTGCCAAAGACGCGCCTACATCATCGGCAAGCGTTTCCGCTTGGTGCACGTTGTTTTCGGCGAAGAAAAGATCGAATGCTCTACGTTCAGAGCGCTTGATGCGGCCGGTCAGCGCAAGGACGCTTCGGGGCGAGTGATCAGCGACAATGTCTTCGGCGAAATGTGGGAAGACGCTGCCCGACGCGACTTCACCATCAATGCTCTGTACTACGATCCTTCTACGGGCGACATTTTCGACTACCACGGCGGCTACGAAGACATTCGCCGCAAGCGCCTTGGCATGATCGGAGACCCCGAAGAGCGCTATCGCGAAGACCCGGTGCGCATGATGCGTGCCGTGCGCATTGCCTCCAAACTGGGCTTTAAGATCGATCCGGCGACCGAACGCGCCATCCCGAAGATGGCCAAGAATCTGGAAAACGTGCCGGCAGCGCGCCTGTTTGACGAGACGATGAAGCTCTTTACGAGCGGGCACGCCGAAGAATGCCTGATCAAGTTGCGTCAGGAAGGGCTGCATCGCACGCTGTTGCCGATGTTGGACGTCATTCTCAAGGAAAAGGAAGGCGAAGAATTTTTGATGTTGGCACTGCGCCGCACCGACGAGCGCATTGCTTCGGGTAAGAAGATTTCGCCCGCGTTTCTTTTTGCCACACTCTTGTGGCCGCAGGTTCTGAAGCGCTGGGAAGCCTATCAGACGCGTCCCAAGATGATCCGCTCCAAGGCGCTCTACGCCGCTGCCGATGACGTGATCGCCACGCAGTGCGCCAAATTGGCCATTCAAAATCGCTTTGTGGCCGATATGAAGTTGATTTGGATGTTGCAGTTGCGCTTTGAACGTCCCACGGGCAAGAACCCGTACACGTTGGTCGCACACGTCAAGTACCGTGCCGGTTACGACTTTATGCTTTTGAGAAGCTTGCTCGGTCAGGTACCTCAAGAGGACGTTCGTTGGTGGGAGACGTTTGCCGAAGCCGACGAACAAACGCGTCAGGCCATGATTGCCGAGCAAGAAAACAAGGCGAGAAAAACGGGCGACAAGGCGCGCGCCGGCAACCGTGCGCGTCGTCAAGAGGAAAGCTTTGAAGTCGAAACCGTCGAACGTTTGACCGAAGAGCAAAAGCCCGCACGCCAACGCGAAGCCGAACGCAGACAAAAGCGTCGTGAAAATCGTAAAAACAAGAACAATCTCCCGGCCGAGAGAAAAGAGCTTTTGCCGGCCGTCACTGACAAGAAAGAATATTTGCCGAGCCGCTTTGAAGACAAGCCCGAAGTCAAAGATTCGTCTGAAGAAAAACTCGTGCAGGTCGAAACCGTGAAATCGGATGAAAGCACCAAGCGTCGACGCAAGGCAAAACCGAAAGCGACACCCGAACCGGTTGCACCGACGCCTGTCGTGGAAGAAGTTTTGGTTCAGATCGAAACCAATCCGATCTATAAAGAAAATGCGCAAGTCGAGCAGACTCAGCCCGTCGAGGTTGCAGAGCCCGTGAAGCCCGCCAAAGCTCGCCGCACGAAGAAGGCAAAAGTTGCCGAAACGCCTGAACAGTCCTCAGTTGCCGAAGAGCTTCCGGCACCGGTAGCCCCGGCAGAAAAAGTCGCAACGAAAAAGCGCACGCGCAAAGCCAAGGTCAAGACCGAAGAAGCAGCGGCACCGGTTGAAAGCGTCGTTGAAACGCCCTCCGAAGTTGCAGTTGCTGAAACGGCACCGGTGACCGAAACCAAGCCTAAGAAGCGCTCGACACGAAAGGCCAAGACGCAAAGCGTTGACGAATCGGCATCTGTAACGGAAGTAACGATTGCCGTCGAGACTACGCCGGCTCCTGCGCCCGAGCCCGAAACAGAAACCAACCCCGTGACCAAG
>CALKKK010000093.1 GCA_937995395.1 uncultured Sutterella sp.
CGGATTACCCCGGCCGCACCGTTTTTTACGGCAGGCAAATTGGGATGTCTTCTTGTCGAGAGTCCCGCACCCGAAACTTCGAGTGCGGGACCTAGAAGGTTTTAAGGTTTCGGCCTTAACCGATTACTTGATCAAACCGGCTTCCTTGTAATACTTCATGGCGCCATCGTGAATCGGAGCGGTCAAACCCTGAAGCATGCCTTCCTTGGTGAGGTTGGCAAGAGCCGGATGCAACTTCTTGAATTCGTCCAAGTTTTCCATCACTTCCTTGGTGATGGCATAAACGACGTCGTCCGGCGTATCCGACGTGGTCACGAGCGTGGCCAACATGCTGATGGTCTGAACCTTTTCGTTGGCGTTGACGGCGTCCGGATACTGGCTCATGTCGATTTCGGTCATCGAGTAGTAGGGAGCATCCTTAAACAAAGCGTCCATACCCGTGATCGAAACGATGCGGGCCTTGCGCTTGCCGGCCGTGGCTTCCTTGATGTTGCCGTTGGGGTGACCCAAGGTGTAGAAGAAGCCGTCGATACGACCGTCCTGCATGACGCGAGGAGCGTCGGCGGGCTTAAGTTTTTCATCGCGGAAGTCCTTGCCCGGTTCGATGCCGGCCACCTTGAAGATGTCCAAAGCATTGATACGGTTGCCGGACCCCGGATCGCCCAAGTTGATGGTCTTGCCCTTGACGTCATAGATGGTCTTGATACCGGAGTCTTCGGCAGCCACAAACGTCACGGCTTCGGGAGCCAAAGCAAACACGGCGCGCAATTTCTTGACCGGAGCTTTTTCCCAGGGCCCCTTGCCGTTAAAGGCCAAGTACTGGGTGTCGGCCTGAGCGATACCGAAGTCAAGATCACCCGAGGCGATGGCATTGATGTTGAATTTGGAGCCGCCCGTAGATTCGACGCTTGCACGAATGTTGTACTCCGCCTTCTTGGCGTTGATGATCTTGGCAATTGCGCCGCCCGTGGGATAGTAAACGCCGGTGATACCGCCGGTGCCGATCGTCACGAAGGTCTGACGAGCCGCCATTGCCTGAGCACTCACGCAAGCCATCGTCGCAGCCAAAGCAAGGGGAAGCAGTTTCTTGAACATTGATAGTCTCCTAATTGATTTATGTTGGAGTGTTCTTGACAAAAAGCGTCAAATCCAAAATTTAAGTGTCAAAACCGAGAGTTTCGATTCCTTGACAAACGAAAGCGTTTTTCTTGTATGGGTCAAGTCTTTCGCCCGATTCGAAGTCCTTTCCCTTCTCCCTCTGAGGCTTCGAATTCCTTTTTCAAGTCCGAAAACTTGAGTTTTGCGGGACTTTTTCCCTTACACCCTTTCTTAAGCAAGAATCGTACCTGTTTTATTCTCGGCGCATTTAATCATCTTTACCTATGAAATGCCCGATAAATCAAGGAAATTTCAGAAAATGCACCGAAAAGGCGCACCACAATTGCGCACCGCTCGCGAGCATTTGCACCAATTAGGTGCACCCGCACTCAAGCGCTTGCAAAAAGTCCCGTCTCTTAAGCAAATTTCGCCGCGCCCGTTTTTTGGGCATGCTATTTTTGTTGTAACAGATGTATCTTCGGCAGTTCGTGCGTCATTTTGTCTGTACAATCCCCGACATCTCGCATGCGCTTTTTTTATCCGAAAGACGTTCGTCTTAAAAAAGAAGCGACGAGCGGATTTTGTTTGTTCTTTGTTTGATGCGCATTTCTTTTTGCGCGCCTCGGACTTCTGTGGCAAGGCGACCGGTCACCCGAACTTTCGGCCAGCCCTGCAATCGCGCCTGATGTGCGATTCGAAGTCTCTCAAAGAGTTCAATCCCGATTTTTATATCGCACGCCTGTCTCGGCCCTTACGTGATCGAGCGGTACCGAAGAACTTGCGTGCGCTTTTCATATATTGAGAATTTTTGTGACAAATCCTTTTTCCGCCTTAGGCTTGCCCGAACCCGTCGTCAGTGCCGTCACCGCCATGGGCTATACGGACCTGACCCCCGTTCAGCAAAAAGCCATTCCGGCATTGCTTGACAATCGCGACGTGTTGGCCGCCGCTCAAACCGGCACCGGCAAGACGGCTGCCTTTGCTCTGCCCGTCATTGCCAAAATGTTGGCCGCTCCCAAAAAGCGCAAGCCCAAATGCGTGCGCGCGCTCGTTTTGGCACCCACGCGCGAATTGGCCGCTCAGATCGACGAAAACATCCGCGCCTATTGCGCCAACACCAAGCTCACCACCGCTTTGATTTTCGGGGGCGTGAACATTCGCCCGCAAACCGAAGCGCTTGCCAAAGGCGCCGACTTTTTGGTCGCCACCCCCGGGCGCCTTTTGGATCATCTCGGCCAAAAGAACGTGGATCTTTCCGAAATCGAATTTTTCGTTTTGGACGAAGCCGATCGCATGCTCGATATGGGCTTTATCCACGACATTCGCAAGCTCGTGCGCTTTATTCCGCAAAAGCGCCAAACGTTGCTCTTTTCCGCGACCTTCAGCGACGAAATCAAAACCTTGGCGCAAACCTTTTTGACCGATCCCGTCACCGTTGAAATTGCACGCAATAAAGAAAGTACGCTCATTACCCAAGAAGCTTGGGCCATTGCCAAAAAGCGTAAGCGCGAACTGCTGCGCGATTTGATTGTCGACAATCAGTGGGACCAGGTCCTCGTCTTTACCCGCATGAAGCACACGGCCAACCGCATTGCCGCTCAATTGGAAAAAGACGGCATTGTGGCCGCAGCCATTCACGGCAACAAGAGCCAGTCGGCACGCACCAAAGCTCTGTCGGGTTTTAAAAACCGCACGATTCGCGTGTTGGTCGCCACCGACATCGCCGCGCGCGGTCTCGATATCGAAGGACTGCCTCACGTCGTCAATTTTGAGCTTCCCAATGTTGCCGAAGACTATGTGCATCGCATCGGGCGCACGGGCCGTGCCGGTGTGGCCGGTCACGCCGTCAGTTTAGTGAGCCCCGACGAAGAAGAATTGTTGCAGGCCATCGAAAAGCTCCTAAAGCGCAAAATCGAGCTTGTCACGGCGCAAGGCTACGACGGCGAAGTCCCCGAAGACATTGCGCGCGACGAAGCCGAGCGCGACAAGGCGCGCGCGCAAGAACGCGAACGTCTGCGCCGGTCCCGTCGCGCTTCGGGCGATAAAGCCAAAAAGAGCGTCAAGAAAAATGCGGTTGCCGCCGAAGTCGAAACGCTTGTGAAAGAAGAAAACAAAAAGACCAAGGTCTCGGACAATCCTGCCGATCGCTTCGAAAAGAAGATTCGCCGCAAAGCGCCCGAAGTCATTGCCAAGGTCGCGCAATCGGTTAAGCACGATGCGCCCAAAAAGCCCTCGCGCCAAAAAGACGCCCGCAAAGATGCCGGTCAAGAACGTTTTGACGCGCCCAAGAGCTTGGGTCGGCATCGCGACACGCGCCATTTGGGCGATGCCAAACGCGACGACTCTCGCCGCTCGGCTCGTCCGCGCGCCGCAAGCTACGCACCCATCGATCCCTTTGCCCCGCAAAACCAGGCAATCTATCTGCCGCAAACGATGCCCGGCAACACAAACCGCGGCAAGCGCAACGACTCTTCTTGGCAGCGTCAGGATGCCAAAAGCGGCCCCCGCAGCTCGCGTGGCAACGGGTTCGGCCCTCGCCGCAATGACGCCAACATCAAGTCGACGGTCACACGCCGCACGGATGCGCGCCAAGACATGCGAGACGATCGTTTCGAGTCGGTGAGCTCCAACCTGCCGCCGGGCATGGTGCTGCGTTACCGCCGTCGCTAACCGCTCAATTCGAAAGCGCTTTGTGCCCGATTTTCGATCGTTATGCGCAAAGCGCTTTTGCTACACTTACAGCTTCGTATTTTCACCGTCTTTCGTTTGTCGATCCATGACCGCCTCGTTTTTGACTTCCTTTCGCCGTTGTTGCCTCGGTATTGCCGCTCTGGCAATACTGTCGGGGTGCGCCACGCAAGACAAAGGCACCATCGAAGGCGAAGCCATCGATCAGCAACAGATTGCGCGCGTCGTTGCACCCCTATTTGAAGCCAAGGATCGCGAGCAGTGGTCGTGCACGGCCAAAGAGCCGCTGTCGACCAAACACCCCTTAAACGACATCGTTTTCGTGTGTGCCGAATCGGGCGTGGAAGCCACGCTTGCCGAAATGAAAGACGCCGGCTGGCGCATGATTGCTTTGGATATCGGCAAGGACAGTCAAGAAGCCGACGGCACGATTTCCATGCCTTTGCGCATTACCGTCATCAAACTTTTCTAAGCCTTTTGCCAAATTTGTCTCTTTTTTCGAAAAGTCCCCCAAACCTGTCGGCTTGTGCCTACAATCCGATGAGTTGTTTATTTTGAATACTAAGAGAATCATGGCTCAAAATCGTCTCCAAGTGATCGATCGTTTGCACCGCATGCGCGAATATATGAAAAAGCGCAAAATCGATGCATGGGTCGTGTTGACGGGCGATCCGCACCTTTGCGAATACTTGCCTGAAAATTGGGCTTTCAGAAAATATTTGTCGGGTTTTACCGGCTCGGCCGGCACCTTGGTGATATGCGCACAAAAAGCGCTTTTATGGACGGACTCCCGTTACTGGGAGCAGGCTCTCCAACAGCTTGAAGGCACAGGCATCGAACTGATGCGACAAGGCGCGATCGAAACGCCTCGCATCACCGAATGGCTCGTCAAACATTTGCCTGCGGGTGCTACCGTCGGCATCGATCCGAGAACGATTTCGGTGCAGCGTTATGCCGAGGTGGAAGCTCAACTGGCCGCCGGCGACATTGCACTTTTGGCCAACGACACTTTGATGTCGACGATTTGGACCGAGCGCCCCGAAGCCAATTCGGCGCCGGTTTTTGCTTTTGACTACGGACAGAGCACGCGCAAAGAAAAATTGGCAGCCGTCTCCCGCGCATTAACCGAGGCCGATGCGCAGGCGCTTTTGCTCACAGCCTTGGACGATGTGGCGTGGATTACCAATTTGCGCGGCAGCGACGTAGCCTGCACCCCGGTTTTCACGGCCTACGCTTTGATTTGTCATCAAGGCGGCATTCTTTATATCGACCCCAAGAAATTTACCGATGCCGCTGTGTTGGAAAGTCTTAAAGCCGACGGATTTAAAGTCGTAGACATCAAGCGCATTGGTGCCGATTTGTTATCGCGCCTGCCCGGCCACACGGTTTTGGTCGATGCTGCCAGCACCACACAAGCGCTTTACTTGAAGCTTTTGGCCGACGAGCGCATCGAAATCGTGCGCAAAAACAATCCTGTGCAATTGTTAAAGAGCCGTAAAACACCGCAAGAACTCGATTTGTTGCGCCAAACTATGCGCCACGACGGCGCTGCGTTGTGCGAACTTTTTGCTTGGCTGGAAAGCGCTTTGGCCGAGGGTGTGCGACTCACCGAAAACGACGTTGCCCAAAAACTCAATACTTTCAGAGGTCGACTGCCGGGCTTTTTAGATTTAAGCTTTACGACGATTTCGGCGGCCGGCGCCAATGCGGCACTGCCCCACTACAGTCCGTCCGAAACGGATTCGGCCGTTGTCAATGACGCCGACGTTTTGCTCATCGACTCGGGCGGACAGTACACGGGCGGCACCACCGACATTACGCGCACGACTGCCGTAGGAACGGTCGACAAAGCGCTCAAACGAGACTTCACCGCCGTGTTGCGCGGCCATATTGCGCTGGCAACGGCGCGGTTTCCCAAAGGAACATTTGCCGCACAGTTGGATACCTTTGCCCGCGCTCCGATTTGGGAAATCGGTGCCGACTACGGTCACGGCACCGGACACGGCGTAGGCTTTGCGCTTTCGGTACACGAAGGACCGGTACACATTTCGCCGCGCTGCCCCACCGTGAACGAAACGCGTGTCGTCGAAGGTTTGGTGCTTTCCAACGAACCCGGCCTATATCGTCCGGGACAGTGGGGTATTCGCACTGAAAACTTGATCACGCCCGTGGCGCTTGAGGCCGAAGACGGTCAAATACAACCGATGCTGACCTTTGAGACCTTAAGTCTTTGCCCGATCGACACGCGCCTGATCGACACCTCGATGATGACGCCTTTTGAGATCTGGTGGGTCAACGACTATCACCGTCGCGTGCGCGAAAGTCTCTTTGAACTTTTAAGCCCAGAGGCTCAAGCCTGGCTGACTCGCGCCACCGAGATCGTGTAAGCGTGGCGCTTTGTTAAATTTTGAAACGAATTTGTGAATTTTTTTGACGTTGGCTAACGCTTTTCTCTAAAGCACGTAAGTAAACGAGTCCATATAATCCAAAGATTCCATTTCGTCCGTAACCGTTTGTTTCAGCGGAACTTTGTTATGTCCAAAAGTTGTTTATTTTCTCGCTCCGATGTTCTTTCTGCGGTCGCGTGCACACTGGTACTCACCGGTGTTCTTTCCGGCTGTCAAAAACAGGCAACGGTCGCGGTTGAACGCCCGCCTTTGACAGTTGCCACCGTCACGATCGAACCCAAAGACGAATTCCGTTGGATCGAAGCCTTGGGCGTGACGGAAGGTACGGCAGAAGCTGAGGTCAGAGCTCAAGTTTCGGGACTTTTGCAAAAAATCGCTTATAAAGAAGGCGACCGTGTCAAAAAGGGCGATACGCTTTTTGAGATCGATCCGGCCCCCTACAAAGCGGCCTTAGACGCCGCAATCGCCGACCGCCGTCAGGTTCAAGCGCAACTTAAGCAAGACGTTCGCGAAGCAGCCCGCTACCAAAAACTTTATGAAGCCCGTGCCGTGAGCCGCAAAGAGCGAGACGACGCCCAAAGTCAGGTCGACATCCGCAAAGCGCTTTTGGCCTCTGCCAAAGCCAACGAAGCCAATGCCCGCATCGATTTGGATCGCACGCATGTCAAAGCGACAAGCGACGGTCTGGTGGGGGCTGCCGAAGTCAATGTCGGCTCGCTTGTGAGCGAAACTTCGACACTTCTGGCGCGCATCACGCAACCGGACAACCTGCGTATTCGCTTTACGGTGTCCGAACGCGATTTGGACGGTGCCAAGGTCGAATTGACCAACAAGGTTCGCCTGCGCATGGCCGACGGCCAAATGTACGACGCCAAGCTTGACTACGTTGCAACTCAAATGGATACGACCACCGCAACCCGCATGATGCGAGCCAGAATCAATGCCGGAGAAGCCGGTGTTTTGCCGGGCCAACTCGTTCACGTACAGCTGCAAACCCAAACCTTGAAAAACGTCTCGCGCGTGCCGCAACAAGCCGTTTATCAGTTGCCCGACGGCACCTATGAGGTTTACGTGGCCCAAGACGGCAAAGCCCTGGCCAAGCCTATCGTCGTGGGCAACTGGGCAGAGCGCGACTGGATCGTCCTAAAGGGACTCAATGCCGGCGACAAGGTCATTGTCGACAACATTCAACGTCTGCGCCCTGGGCTCAAAGTCGTTTTAAAGGACGACAAAGCAGCACAATCGACCCCCTAATTGAGAGAATCGGACATTTATCATGCTCAGCAGTTTTTGCATTCGACGCCCGATTTTTGCAACGGTTCTGTCGATTTTGATCGTTTTGGCCGGTTTTGTCGCCATGCGCGTTTTGCCCATGTCGCAATACCCCAATATCACGCCGCCAACGGTGACGATCTTCACCCAATATGAAGGTGCCAACGCGCAAACCCTGGCGCGTACGGTGGCCGCTCCCATCGAAGATCAGCTCTCGGGTATCGAAGGCCTTCTTTACTACACGACTTCCATTCGCGCCAACGGCGATGTGCGTATTCAGTGTACGTTTGACGTCGGTACCGACCCCAACTACGCGATGCTTGAAATCAACAACCGCGTACGTACGGCCGAACGCAGCTTGCCCGAGCAGGTGCGACAAAACGGCGTCAATGTCAGAAAGCGCTCTGAAGAAGTCTTGATGATGATCGCATACACGTCGCCCGACGGCTCGATGTCTCCGACCGATTTGGCCGACTATGCACTTTTAAACGTCATCGACTATTTAAAGCGCCTGCCGGGTATCGGCGACGTGAGTGTTTTCGGTAACACCCAAAGCGCCATGCGCATCTGGATGGATCCGCAACGTATGGCCAAGATGGGCATCATGCCCAAGGATATCGAAGCGGCCGTCGACGACAAGAATGCCGAACGCGGTGTGGGTCAAGTCGGTGCCTCTCCGTCACCCGACGATCAACAGCTTTACTACACCTCCAAAGCGCAGTCCCAGCTTCTGACGCCCGAAGAATTCGGCAACATCATTTTGAAAGCGGGCGACGACGGCTCCATCGTGCGCATTCGCGACGTGGCCGACACTTCCATCGGTAAGCGCAGCTATCAGTTCGTGAACATCTTTAACGGCAAACCTTCCGTGACCGTGGGCGTTTATCTGCAAACGGGCGCCAATGCGATGGCGGCTGCCGAAAACGTCAAAGCCGAACTTGCACGCTTGGAAAAGCTTTACCCCGAAGGCAAAGTGGCTCACGAAATCACCGACGATACGACCGTTTTTGTGGAAGCCTCTTTGCACGAAGTGTTAAAGACCTTGCTTGAAGCCGGCATCCTGGTTTTGATCGTCGTCTTTCTCTTTTTGCAAAACTGGCGCACCACCATCATTCCGATGTTGGCCGTGCCCGTATCTTTGATCGGTACGATGGCCGGTCTCTGGGCTTTCGGCTTTTCGTTAAACACTCTGACGCTTTTTGCCATGACGCTTGCGATCGGTATCGTGGTCGACGACGCCATCGTGGTGTTGGAAAACGTCGAGCGTTTGATGCGCTATGAAAAGCTCTCGGCAGTTGAGGCCGCACACAAAGCCATGAAGGAAGTGGCGGGCGCTCTTGTGGCCATCGTTTTGGTGCTTTCGGCCGTGTTTGTGCCGGTCGCCTTCCTGGGCGGTATGGCGGGCGAACTTTATCGTCAGTTTGCCGTGACGGTGGCCGTCTCCGTTGCTTTGTCCGGCTTTGTGGCTCTGACCTTGACACCGGCACTGTGTGCGGTGTTGTTGAAAAATGAAAAGCCCTCGACCAACCGCTTTTTCCATTGGTTCAATTCGGGGCTGTCGAAATTTACCTTCGGGTATTTGCAAATCGTCAAGCTTGCCTTGCGCTTCAGATACATTTCGGCCTTGATCTTAATCGGCGTCACGGTGGCCTGTTGGCAGATCATCGTACATACGCCCACGGCCTTTGTTCCGACGGAAGACCAAGGTATTTTGCGCATGAGCATGACCTTGCCCGAAGGCACCGCCTTTGCGCGTACGGAAAAAGAATCCGAAAAGGTTCGTCAGGATATTGCCAACGAACTGCCTGCCGTGAGTTCCATTCTGGTGATGACGGGTTTCGATACCCAAGGCAGCGACATTCGTCCCAATACAGCAACCTATGTGCTGCGCTTAAAGCCCTGGGAAGAACGTACCGAAACGGCATTTGAACTGCGCAACAAACTGCAAGCGATCGCGTCCCGCTCGACCGAGTCGATTTCCGTGGCCTCGTTGCCTGCCGCCATCCGCGGCCTGGGTTCTTCCAACGGTTTCTCGGGTTTTATTCAGTCGCGCGGCAGCGACGATGCGCAGCTTTTGCAGCAGGTCACCAACGACTTTATGCAAGCCCTGGGCGATCGTCCGGAGCTCACGAGTCTTCGCAGCTTTATGCGTGCCGAAACGCCGATTCTTCGCGTGCATTTGGATGAAGAAAAAGCCATGCGTTTAGGCGTTGAATCGGCCGACATTTACGACTCGCTCTCGGCCTACTTCGCGGGTTCTTACATCAACGACTTTACGCGCAACGGCCGTATTTATCGCGTGATCATGCAGGCTAACGGCATTGACCGTTCCACGCCCGAAGACTACGGTCGCATTTGGGTGCGCTCCACGACCACGGGCGAGATGGTTCCCTTGGGGTCTTTGATCACGGTGGAACGCACATCGGGTGCGGACTCCTTGGCGCGTATGAACGGGTACTTAGCCTCGCAGTTCATGGGCTCGGCCGTTGAAGGCGTGAGTTCCGGCGAAGCCATTCGCATCGTCGAAGAAGTCGCTGCAGAAGTTTTGCCCGACGGCTACGGTATCGAATGGACGGGGCAAGCCTGGCACGAAAAACGAATCGGAGCATCGTCATCGACCGCCTTTATCTTCGGTCTTGTGATCGTCTTTTTGATTTTGGCCGCTTTGTACGAACGTTGGTCTTTGCCCATTGCCGTGGTGCTTGCCATTCCCTTTGCCGTTTTGGGTGCCTTGGTGTCGTTGTGGATGCGCAGCGCCGCCAACGACATTTATTTCCAGATCGGCTTGTTGGTCTTGATCGGTTTAACAGCCAAAAATGCCATTTTGATCGTGGAATTTGCTTCGCAAAAGATGCACGAAGGCATGAACGCCTTTGACGCGGCTATCGAAGCGGCTCATTTGCGACTGCGTCCGATTTTGATGACATCCTTAGCTTTCGTTTTGGGCGTGGTGCCCTTGGTGTTTGCCACGGGCGCCGGTGCATCGGCTCGTCACTCCATGGGTACGGGCGTTTTCGGCGGCATGATTGCGGCAACCTTTATTGCCACGATCTTCGTACCGGTGTTCTTCACCTGGTTTGTGAGAAAAAACAAAACCGCACAGACTAAAGAAACGGTGATGGATATCGACCAAGCCAAACCCGATACGGACAGTCAAACCAAATAATGATCACTTCGGCGGGAGACGACTTTTCATGTCGTTTCCCGCTCTTTTGTTTTAACGAACACATGAATTCATCCGATACCAGACGCTTCGGCGGCATTGCCAGACTTTATTCCAACGCGGGACTTGCAGCTTTTCAAAACGCACACGTTTGCGTGATCGGCTTGGGCGGCGTGGGCAGCTGGTGCGCCGAAGCGCTTTGTCGCACGTGCGTGGGCAAATTGACGCTCATTGACATGGATACGGTGGCTGAGAGCAACATCAATCGTCAGTTGCCGGCCACCGGCGCCACCGTGGGTTTACCCAAGGTCGAGGTTTTGGCAGAGCGCTTCAAAAGCATCAACCCCAACGCTGAAATCACGACACACAAAGCCTTTGCGTCCAAAGACAATTTTGAAGAAATCATTCCTTCCGAAGCGATCATAGTCGACGCTATCGACAGTCTTTCGGCCAAGATCGATTTGATTGCTTGGGCCAAAGCCAACGGTCGAACGATCTTTGTTTCGGGCGGCGCCGGCGGGCGCGTCGATCCCTCACGCATTCAAACGAGCGACTTGGCGTGCGTGAAAAACGATGCGCTCCTTTCCAAAGTGCGCGCCGGTTTGCGCAAGGCACACGGATTCCCTACGGGCAGCAACGATCCGAAAAAGACACGCAAGTTCGGGATCACGGCTGTGTTTAGCGACGAGTCCGGACGCCCGTGCGCAGCCGATGCCGCCCAAGACGTGGGGGCTCAATCGGGGTTCGGAACGGCAGTGGTTGTGACGGCAAGTTTGGGTTTGAGACTTGCCAACGCCGTTTTGGCGCATATACTGACAGATGCAAAAGTCGGCAGCGTGTAAACACGACGCCACACATTGTCCCGAACACAAAAAATCTGCTTGGCAGCGCGCAACTTCTCTGTCGCCACCGTCCGAGTTTTGATTACAATAAAGTTATCCATACTTAGGGAGTTTTTACGTCATGTACAAGTGCATTTTGGTTCCCACCGACGGTTCCCCGTTGTCCATCGAAGCCGTCAAGGGTGCATCTCGCTTTGCCAAGCCGTTGGGTGCAAAGGTCGTTCTGATGACCGTGATCGAACCCTACAGCTACACGTCTTTGTCCGAATATCGTCCCGAATCGATCGACGATTACGACGAAAGAATGCGTGAAGTTGCCGCAGAACGTCTCTCGGAAGCCCGCAAGGTGTTTGAAGACGCAGGCATCCCGGTCGAAACGCTTGCTGTCAAGAGCTTCTCTCCGGCCGAAGCCATTATGGAAGCCAGCAGCCAGCACAACTGCGACTGCGTCTTTATGGCCAGCCACGGGCGCAAGGGCCTTGCCGCCGTCTTGCTCGGCAGCGAAACCCAGAAGGTGTTGACGCACTGCAAGTTGCCGGTGATGGTTTATCGTTAATCGTTTGCCTTCTCATCAAACTTTTTTCTGACGCCGCTCTTGAAATTTCAGGGCGGCGTCCTCATATTGAAATTAAGAATTTCTATGACACGAAACCGTGCGAGACATCGTGCGGTTTTCTTTGACTTTTGGAGTTTTCATGTCCGAACTCGACGATCTCAAGGCCGAAATGGATTCGGCCAACCTTTACACCGAAGAAATCGTGACGGATCGCAAGATGGGTACGTTGCACGTCTTAACGCCCATCACCCCCGAAGGTGCCAAGGATCCGAGCCGCACCCCGATTTTCACGGGTGAAGTGCAGATCATGACGCAGATGGGGCCCTTGCCGATTTCTTTTGAAATCGAAGCCACGAGCGTTGCCGAAGCCGTTGCCAAGTACGGCGAAGCCGCCAAGGCCGGTGTTCGTCAGACCATCGAACGCCTGCAGGAAATGCGTCGCGAAGCCGCCAGCAAGATCGTCACCCCGGGGTCTCCTGGCTTCGGCGTTCCCCCGACGGGCGGCAAGATTCAGATGCCGTAATTCGCCCTCGGCGATTCGACACACCCTAAAACCGAGACAGGATTCATAAGCCGTCTCGGTTTTTTGTTGGACGCTCCTCTAAAGAGTCGGGTTTTCCCCAAACTCCGCCCCTAAAAGTTAAATCCAGGGGCGGAGTATTGATTTCTGTTAAAGCGATCAGTCGAATTTAGCCGGTGGAGT
>CALKKK010000094.1 GCA_937995395.1 uncultured Sutterella sp.
TGTTTTATTTATCATAATAATAGATATTTACTATTGGATAGCGTTGGCCACCACTCTTTCTAGGCCTCCTCCCATGGCAGGTAGTCAACCGCCTTGTACTGTCTGTATTTTGTGTCTCAGGAGAATTTCCGTTGAATTTTCGATTGCGATCAAAGCATGTTGAATTTGTGCCAAGTTTTTCAAAAAAGCTTAGTCACCATAGCAGCTTATTTCTGCACTCAAACAACGAAAAACACCATCTATTTGAGCTTTATGGAGACGGCGAGGCCTCTGCTCAGTTGGTTGAAAATGCTTTTTTTTCGAAAGGACATGAATCGTGGATTTCTGTGTGGGAGCTTTGGCATTGCGCTCGTTCTTGCTTGGGCAAAGGCATCTGCCATGATTTTCTATGCGTCGGCCTTGGCAAGCATCGTTGGCATGATGCGTCTGCGCATCTATGCTGCAGAGGTGAAGCCTGTTCTGTAATCTCTCGAGTCACCGGAAGATCAGGCTATCGAAGACCGTTTTTGGAAAACGGTGTCAATCGCCTTTCATGTGTCGTGACAAACCCATCTTGGAATTTGGCGAAACGTACCGTCAAATCACTTTAGCCGAATCCCCAACGCATCTGTCAAACGGTAAGATGTCAAAAACAAAGCAAGTTTATCCTCTCAAGTTAAAAAGAACGCACGGAGCTTAATCAAGCTCTGTGCGTTCATTTTCTCAACCTAAATTAGCGATTTGCTCCGCCAATGTCCGGCGACTGAACCTGCGCAGAAAACAGCGTCGACTTCAGCACGTCTTCTGTCCATTGATCCGTCACCATCTCTTCAGCCGGCAACTTATCCAATTGATCGACACTCGTGCTAAAGGCCTTTGGCAATACCAACGAGCGTAACTTAACCGCTTCGATATTGGCGGTTGCCGCCAATACATCCGACAAAAGCACAACGGAACTCATCGAACCGTCACCGCCAAGCATGATATCAGGCAAGTACTGAACCACACGATCGGCTCCACCCTGAACGGCTACGCCACGCTCGGCGACAATGCCGGAAATATCAGCCTGATGCTTATCTTTCACAAAGATATAGGCGGAATCGGTTACCCAAGCCTGCCCCGAGACATTGCCGTTCCCGTTAAGTACGGTCAGATTCCCTGCAATCGCACTGTCGTGACCGATCGAGATATCGCCTTCGGTTGCAGTACCTTTCCGATAGATGTCGGCATTGCCGTCTTTAGCGACCAAACGTCCGATGTCAATAGCACCGTTTTCGGTCATCACAACAACGGAAGAACCGGAAAGCAACCCTGTCTTGACACCTTCGGTAAGCGTGGATTCCAACCCTGCCGTCGTCACGATCACCGAGCCATCCGCTTTGATATCGGAAGCAGACAAACCGCCGGCCGCAACAGAAACCGATCCCTGAACATCAACATCATTTTTGATGACCAGTTCAGTTTGTGTGGCAACCAACTTGAGATCGCCTGTAACAAACCCGTCTCGGCTTTGGTTCAGCGTCACATTCACAAAACCCATGTGGTCGGTGGCAACCGTGATATCGCCTCCGGCATCGACCTCAACGGAATGCAAGGCATTTCCGGAAATGTCGTCACCCGTACCGACTGCACCTAAGAGAACGTTGCCGCCCGCCTGAGCCTTCAGCAATTCGGCACTGATACCCATTCCTTGTCCAATATTGCTCTGTACGATGTCGCCTCCTGCAATCAACGTCACGATCTGCGTCATTTCATCGGTCAGTGCATCGGCGCCGCCCAAGCGGATGGAGTCGCTCATCACGATGTTACCCGTTTCAGCCTTCAAGAGAATACTTCCGGCAGAGTCAAGCTGAGATTGTCCCGTCAACACGATATCCTGATGCGCGGTGATGTCAAAGCTTATGTCTCCGTAAACATCGGCGTCCCCGGTGAAATGAACGGAACCCTTGGAGCTTTGAATGGCGATGTGCCCGTTGTCGTTATCACCGGCACCGACCAAGTTCATAGCGCCAATTTGCGTACCGCCGGCAAAGGACACCCCTTCATCCCCCGAAATCAAAATATTGGCATCGGTTTGCATCAGTGTGTTCTTGCCGAAGGTCACATTCTTGCCGGCAGCAATTTCGATATTATGTTCACCCACCGCGTCCGTCATATCGCTGTCGGTCACGATCGTCGCGCGATCGTCGATGACGACACTACCGGAAGCATTAAGCAAGAGATTTCCGTGTGCATAGAAGTCGGCATCGTCATGCAAGTGAATGTCACCGTCATGCACTTGAATACGAATTTCTTGTGCACCGTGCGTCTCATCGCGCAACAGGGTCTCAACCTTAAAGAGTCCCTCGATTTCGACATTGCCTTTCGACAAAATCTCAAAGGTATCTCCCGTTAAAACCGAGGCACCGTTTTGAAGCAAAACACTGCCGCCATGCGTGAAGTCTTCATCTCCGACACGTAACGAAACTACATAACCTTCAAGATTTGAATTTGTACCCAAAACGATATTGCCCGTTTCCGACTGAAGCAATGTCACCTGTTTCTCATCGCCTCGATATCCGGATACCTTTGCATTGTTGCCGATGACAAGGTCGGATTCCGCCGTCAGGTAAATATTGCCTTGCGAATCGATGGTCGCACCGTCATTGAGTGTCAGCGAACCCCCTTGAGCACGCAAACTCACGTCGGCATCGACATTCGTTTCATTCGTCACAAATGCGGCATTGCGCCCAAACGTAATGTTTTGAGCGGAATTCACCACAATACCGGCGTAAGAGGTTCGGATAGCCGCACTGTCTCCGAAAGTCACACTGCCGCTATGCGTACTCAGAATCAAATCCGTAGTTTCAAACGAAGCTCTGTCACCGAACGTAATATCATTTCCGGCACTGATCGAAGTTTCCGGGAAGTTGTTTTCCCCAAATTCGGTTTTAACGTTTGCATTGTTGCCCACCGTTACGTTATTGCCGGCTTGAATGGCAAATGCCGTCCCGTAAACGGTGAAGTCGTCGTCAAAACGCACATCGTTGCCGGCTACAAATTCGATCGCATTGGATTGACTATGAAGCTGTGCCTTGCGTTCAATCACGATGTCGCCCTTTTGTGCGTTAAAGACCGTCTTATCGGCAAGGGATTGAACCGTCAAGTTTTCTCCCATGTAAATGGAACCCAATTCGCTCAAAACTTGGACACCACCCTTGGATGCACCGACCAATGTGGCATCGTTGCCGAAACGGATATCGCCCGTGGCATCGATCTTAAGCGCATCGGAGAGCATCGTAGCGTTCTCGCCAATCCTAAAGTTTCCTCCGACCAAAACGTCGATGCGACCGTACTGTTGGTCTTGCAAGCCGCTTTGCGTACCGGCACGAACCGTTGCGCCGTTGCCGATTGTCAAGTCGCCAAGGCCAGTTTGAATTCTCGTATCGCGCGCGGAAATAACCGTCAAATCGTCTTGAATCGACATACCACGACCGCCATAGACAGTCACCGCACCTTCAGTCGCAACGACCGTCGCACTCAGTCCGCTCACAGTCAAAAGACCTTCGGCCCCGATCTTGACATTGGCAACATCGTCTGTTTGAGTCGATGCATTCACGAGAATTTCTCCACCCAATGTCATGTTGCCGCTTGCCAGCACCTCGATATTGCCGTCGGTTGCCGTAAACGTCGAATGATTGCCGATAACAAACGATTCTGTGCCTCCGGCAACGGAAACCTGACTGCCGATGACAGTGAGATTGTCGCCCGCTTCAAATCGATCCGCCACCAGAATTTGAGCACTTTTCTGTGCTTGGAAAACACTGCCGGAAGCAACACTCATCACGCCGGCCGACACATTCAAAGCGCCGGTCTTGGATTCAACATGCAAGGCCGTATTGTCAACGGCAAGAAGCCCGCCCGTAAAGATGAGAAGATCACCCTCACTGACAAAGTCACCCGCCTTTGTACCGGCCATTGCACCGATAAGCGTCAAGGAATCCACCGCACCCAAATGCAGATTTTGAATCTTGCCCTCGAACTTGGCATTCGTCAGATCCGCCGATTTCGAAACAGCAACCTCGATATCCTTACCGTCGGCCACTTTCATCGTGATGCCTTGGGCCTGCAAATTACCTGCAACAGTCAAAGCAACGGAACCTCGAGTTGCCTCCAAAGTTTGGCCGACGTCAAAAGTCAAATCGCCGCCCGTGACCATTTCAATGCTATCGGCCTTAAATCCTTGGGCACCTTTGACGATCAAGTCTCCGGTCTGAGCCTTGACGGACAATGCACCACCCGAAACAGACAATGTCGTTTGAGAAAGATCAACATTGTTTTGAGCGTGAAGATTCAAGCCCGACGTTGCTCCGAGTTTGGCATTTGAAGCCGAAACACTGCCGGCGACAGACGAAATCGACACGCCCTTACTGGACAAGTTAACGCCGGTCGCGTCCAAGTCCTTGTGCGAATTGATAGAAATGTCTCCCGTCGTCGAGATTGCTTGGCCTGCCAAATCGAGAGCACCACCGAGAGCCGACAAAGTCACGTCCCCCTTGGCTTCAAAGGCACTGTTTTGAGTAAAGACGAGATCGTCACTCAAAGCTTTACCGTTAACCGTATCGAACACGCCCTTAAAGGTGCTACCTTGCACTAGCACCGACCGGCCTTCGAGCACCAATGACGAAGATGCACCTTCGCGCACGGCAATCGTCATATTGTTGAGCACCAAGGATTGACTTGTTTTTAACGACAAACCGCCGTTACCTACGGTCAAACTGTGCCCATTAAGTTCAATTGCCTGATTGGTCGCAAGATCAAAGCCTTGGGCATCCATTGCCAAGTTTTGTCCCAATCGAACATCGTCAGCTTGAAGCTGCAATGCGCCGTCAGCGGCGCTCAGCGCAGATTTATCAGCCACCGTTAAGCGATCCTTGGCAACCAAAGACAAGTCACCATGCGAGGCCAACGCTCCGGAAACCGTCAATGAGCCGCCGGTTTCAAGCGCGATATCGCTCTTGGAATTCAATCGCTCGTTGGTTAACGTCGTTTCGCTTGAGCCCGAGTCGTGAACATAAAGTCCTGCAACTTCATTGGCTTCGCCTTTTCCGTTGACGGTCAACGATTGCACGCCTTCTGTGCGCAAAGCCGAGTCTTTCGTACCGATCAAACCGCCTTGCGTTGTCGTCAGTGTCAAATTTTGAGCAACAATCTTGCCTTGGGCCGCACCTTCGGCATCGTCGTACATGGCAATGTTGCCGCCACTTGTCAGATGCGCCGAACCGTCGGTTGCAACAGACATGATATTCAGGTCGCCGTTGACTTCATTGACATAAATATCGCCGTGAGCCGAAAGAGCCGTCCAAAGTTCGGAGTCGATATTGACTGCCTGGGCGGCGCTACCCAACTGTCCGGTACCCGCGCGCAACGTAATCGTTTTACCGGATATGCGCGAATTTGCAGACAAAGATTCGATGCCGTTTGCCGTTAATCGCACGTCGTTACCGGCTCTTACGGTATCGACAATGAGTTTTTGGTCGCTTGCGATGTAGACGTTTTTATTTGCGTCCACACTCAGACTCGGGCCTTGAGCCGACGTTCCGCCTTCGGTCAATTCAACGCTGATGGGACGCTTTAAGGTCACCGTCACAGTACCTGCCTCTTTATCCCATTTCACGTCGGAGATATCGGCTCGCGCCAAAGTCTTGTAATCCTCGGCCTTAAGATCTTTAAAGTCAATGACCTTGGTATCTTCCTCGTGGCCGACACTACCGCCGACGGTTTTCAAAACCACGTTCTGAGCCTTGATGTTGGCTTGTCCGGCCTGCGGTGTAAAGCTCGGATCGGGATTGACAATGGCGTCGCTGACGGCATAGAGAAGTTCCGTCTGCGTCCAACCGTAATTGTCCTTAGCAGCAATGGTTCGAGCCAAAGCACTCTCGGCATTGGCCTCTTCTGCTTGAATGGCCGCCTCGACAGAGCCGAGCCCCTTAAAGCGTGCATCCAACGCTTGGAAATCTTTGAGCTCGCCTTCGGTCAATTTTCGATAGCCGTCATTGTTTTGACGTTGGAGATAACTTTCATAGCGTGCATAATCGACTTGAATGCCGACTTTGATCGCATCGACATCTTCTTGCCAACGCGACAGGCCGTTACTTTGCCCGTCTTCTCCCAAAATACCTGCGTCAATCCAACTCTGCAAACGATCGTTGACATTTCTATCGTCGATTTCATCACGCGGCAAAGCATCCACCAAATCGCCTTGCGCCGTAATACTGACCGTATTGCCGGCCGTAATTTGCCCCAGATAAACATCCGTGGTTGCATCGGCAACGGTAAAGTTGCCGGCAACCTTGGCATCCAATCGACGAGAGCCGTCGAGATCGGTCGATTGCGTCAGTTTGTTGATGGCAATATTTCCGTCCCGACTTTCCAAACGGATGTTGGTGGCCGTCAAGTCGGCAATATCGGCCGATCCCCTGAAGACAACGTCGGCAATATTGCCTGCCTTAAGTTGCGAAACCGTCGCAGTCACACCGGAATTAAGTCCGCCGGCGTCAATGTGAATATCCTTACCCGCCGTGGCAGACAGATTTAACGCACTCTGACCGCCCGTGATGCGAATAGCCGAAGAACTATCGCCAATAGACTGCCCGGCAGACAACGTCACGTTCTTTGCGCCGTCAATGACTGCATTGCCCGAAGCACTCAAAATGCTTTGTCCGGCTGCAATATCAACGGAGCCCTGCTGTGCGGAAAGTTTACCGCCCAGCAAAACATCGGCTTCAGACCGAAGGTTGATCTCATTCTTACCGCCTCCGATGAAGTCGACTCCGATTTGCTGATCGGCCTTCACCGTAAAGGTATAAACCTTTGTCGAAGTATCGTGTTTTTCACCTCTGATATAGTGCGTGCCCGACCAGTGCGTCCAGTTGTCATAGGACGTCCACTGCTCGTATGTCCACTTTCCTTCGACCTTATCGCTTTCAGTGACCCAACCATAGAAGATGTCGGCATTATTGTCGGGACGAGTGGCGTCACCGATCGTTTCGCCCTTGCCCAATGCTTCGTTTTGCTTTTGTTCCGTCACGGGAGGCTTCGTCCAGTGTTCCGGATCGCCCCAATCCCAAAGTCCCCAAGCAGTAAACCTCTGAGAATCTGTGTTGGTTGAGGTCGTACCGGTGTTGTAGCCCTCCGACCAGTAGTAAAGCAAGCCGTCTTTGGGGTTATAGAATTTTTCTCCGGCGGTTGTTTTGTCCGAGGCAACAACACTTTCCGTGTTATCGGTATAGCGCCAATTTTGCGTAAGCGTTGTCTTGTCCCCGTTATTTTCCCAACGCGTCACCAATGCTTCGACAGTCTTGTCGCCAGTCTTTTGACCGGCATACATGGTGTCGGTGATTTGCACCACGCCCTGAATGTTGCCTGTCGAAATATCCGAAGTTAAAAGACCGTGTTGACCCGCATCCACATTGACCGATGTTGTTCCGGCAGCGGCAAAAATCTTGCCGGCTCCCGTACTCGATACGCGCCCGGTGATATAAATGTGTCCGCCCGTGGGCGTGATATCGTCCAACACCACGCGGTCGTTAACCGGGTCATACCAGGCCGTTACCCGCTTACCGAAGCTGCCGTCGGAAAGCTTATAAATCCCCTCGTCGTTGCCGTTGCCGAGCACGATTTCAAAAGCCGATGTACGAACATCAATGGACGTGGGGCTGCCCGAAGCTTGCCAATTCTTCTTAATCTGCGCAATGCGATCTTCAAGCTCTTGATTTTCAACATTGATACCGTATTCGGCGTAGCCGCTTTGAACGGTTCCGTTGATGTTGATATTGTCGCCTGAAATAAAGAGGTCTCCGCCGGCAACGATTTCTCCCTGCTTATTTCTGATCTCGTTTGAAGAAACCGACTGATCCGACGAGTCTGTTTTATTTAACAGTTCATCAACTTTATCCTGCCATTGATCCTTGACGGAGCCGCCGATATTCTGGATGCCTGACGTGTAGGTTTGCGTGACGTTTTGGCCGGCAGACACCTTTAACGAGCCCGCAGCGGCCAAGCGCTCGGCAGCAATCAAAATATCCTTATCGGACTCGATCGTAAGATTGCCGGCCGCATTTTCCACGATGCCTTTGAGCGTAATACTCGTATCGGGCGACACCTCCTTGCCGGAAACCGTGATTTTTCCGTCGAACTTTGACTCGATGCGAATCGTCGGATCGTTTTGTTGGGTCGTTGTCGAAACGGCTCCCTCAAAGCCTGTGAGACCCTGAGTATTGGCGCCGTTTAACGTCAAATTGCCGCCCTTTTCCAAAATCTGAACGTTTTCGACTGTCAAAGCCAAGTTGGAATGATTGACGATTTCGATACCTTGGGCTGCATTGGCATTGATATTGCCCTTGCCTGTAACCGAATCCGTCCAAAGTTCGATATTGCCGCCCGAAACGGTAATGTCGCTCACAGTCACCGTACCGCGCTGCTGACTCGAAACAAGCGAAATCTCGTTGGTCTGAGTATTTTTCACAGCCATGCCGCGCGAAATCATCGTGTCTTCGAGATATTGTGCTTCCGTTTTATAGGCTGCAACAACAGAACTGTCGGAGCCGTTATATTCGGCAATCAACTTCTTGAGCGCCTGATAACGCTCGTAATAAACGTTGGCCAGATCTTCGCTGCCCTGAACAACCTTTCCGCCGACACCCTCGGTGTTGACCGTGGCATCGGGCTTGGCGCCGTCAATCGTATAACCGTTATTGCCGGAGTCGACAATGCCGGAAATCTCCACCTTGGAAGAAGTCTGTTTACCGGCCGTGAGCTTTCCGTCCACATTGATCGTGCCGACAGACTTAAACCCCGTCGTATTGGCGCCCGGCGCTTTGCTCGAAGCAATCTTGACATTGCCGGCGTCGCTTGCCGCAGTCAGTACCCAGTAGCGAGAAATTTCATTGACGCTCCAATCTCCGACTTGGGCGACAGCCTCAATATTGCGAACAGCCTCTACGTCACCGGCCACAGTCAAAGTATCACGATAGTCAAAGGTATCGTTTAAGCTTGAATTGGCCCCGCCCAACGAGTGCGAATAAGCGTGCGTATAGCCTGTGAAATCAAACGAGGCATTCGTACCGTCGGCAGAGCGCCCTGCAGCCAAAATCACATTGCCCGCACCGTCGATTTTGGCGCCGCTATTGACAATCACAGAGTTGTAACGCGTTTGCTTGATCGTAGAAACGGCACCGGCTCCGCCGATGGCGGCTCCCTGCAAATCGCCCACCGTTTCGTAATGCAGTTTTTCTTTGGCCGAAACCGTGATAGCCAAATCGGATGTGTCTCGCGTCGTTTGTAAGCGCGCATTCTTGCCGATGGTCACGGTATTGGCGGTCTTGACCGTGTGTGTCGTTACAGCATTGACGCCACCTGCCACACCGGCACTGCGTGCCTTGACACGCAAATCGGCCTCATGATCGGTAAAGGCCGAAAGCGTCATATCACCGGCAGAAGTCAAAACGGCAGACTCGGCTACAGTGACCGTATTGGAACGATCGATTTGGGTTGTGGCGCCGATACCCGTACCCATAATTGCGCCGTAAACGCCGCTATCCAACACAAACTTGGCGCCGTCGGCCGCCTTTTGAACGATGTCGGTGCGCGCGGCAACGTTGAGTTTTCCGCCGGCGTTCACAACACCGGCAACCGTAACGCTATTGGTGCCCGTCATTTTATTGACAAGTGCCGCGCCACTGCCGCCTGCGACCGTTCCCTTGGTGTTGTCGGCCCTAAATGCCAAGTCGTGTTGCGTGGCCGCACCGAAAGATGCGTCGCCCACAACGTCCCAGCTCCCCGAAACGGAAGTTTGCGCGTTTGACTTATCCGTATGCTCGATATAAACGGCATAGTTTTGGCTGTCAGCGTCTTCGGCAACAATCACGCCGCCTCCGGCACTATCAGCCCTTTCTTTCACTGTTTCAGCGACAAAGGTCTGGATATCCAACCCGGCCAAACGATTGACGCCGTTGCCCGTGAGTGTCGTTTTAGCCGCTGCATTGTGATGAATCACGGATTTACTGTAGCCGGAAGAAATCAAACCGCCGTTTCCGAAGGTTGAAGTTGCGTCATAGACGGCGTCACCGGTTGCAAGTCCCTTTAATTGAGCATTCTGACCCGTGACGTTATTTCGAATCGTCAAGTTGCTCACGGTATTGTTCGTCAATGTCGCCTCATTGACGACTTCTTGAATAGCAATCGAACCGCCGTAGGACTCGGTGCGTGCCGTCAACTTCAGAGCATCATTTCCGGATTCGCTCTTAATACCGCTTGCCGAAGTCAGATTCACGGCATCGGCATTGAGACGGCTGTCTTCAACCGTCACCTCGGTTTTACCCGAAACCGTGATATCGGCCTTGGAAACCCCAACGCCGATACCAGCCGCACCGGCCCCGTATGCCTTAACGGCAATCTCCGGACGATTATTAGCAACAAGCGTGAAACTTTCACCTTCAATGGCGGTGTTTTTCACGTTCACCGTTACATTTCCCGTGTCCGTCACGGTTGCATGGGCGCCGACAGCAACAACAATACCGCCGTAACCGGCCATCGCCTCTGCCGTGCGCTTTGTTGCGCGAACGGCATTGACCGCAATGTTGCCGGCAAGTTTCGAAGTACTCGTCGTATCGCCCTTGATCGTGACAGCCAAAGAAGTGTGATCGCGCAAATCGGCAATCATGCCTGCGCCGCCCGCACCTGCAATGGTAATGCCGTTGGCATACACGGCAACGTCACTCGTATCGCGCGCTTCGATCACCAAAGAGGTTTTGTCTTGCGTCTTCGATGTGTCGTTGGTCACAACGCTATTGTCGAGCACGACGTTGGCCCCGCCCGTCAATTCAACATCGCCATAGGAAGCCTGACCGCCAGCCAAAACGCCCATGGTCTGCCAGACATTAAAGCTCGTCTGACCGCCGACCAACGCAGCAATTTGTCCGCCTTGGTCGGTGGTAATGTTGCTGCCCGATACATTGACGAGAGCCTGTCGATTTTGGCGCAAAGTCGCTACCGTAGCGCCCAATGCCCCAATGGCAAGATTGCCCGAGCCGGCCTTGATATCGACCTTGGCATTGGCGCCTTTATCTTCCTGCGCGGAAATATCGATTTTTTGTGCCGAAATCACCGTTCCGGCAACAGTAACATTCGTTCCTGCCGTACTGTCGGTGGAGTGCGCGGCCTGGGCTGCCGAAAAGAGAATCGAGTTTTGCTCGTCTTGGGTCAAATCCGACTTTGTCGCATCGATGAGCGAAGAGAAAATACCCAGATTGTCTTGATCGGCCGAACCGCCGTATTGATTGATGTAACCGTCGACAATCTCTTTTTGTTGCCCCAAGCCGGACTTTTGGACGTCAAAGGGGTCTCCGTCGGCGCCGATATAGTTGGCAATGACGTTCGCATTCACTGCTCCGATACCGCCCGCAATCGTTGCCGAGGTCACATCGATATTGCGATCCTGAAGGGCACGAATATTGACGTTTTTACCTGTCAAAACCGATGCATTGACACTCGTTGCGGCGTCCCCGTAGAAACGATTGACAATGACGGTTGCACCGACTCCGCCGATGCCGCCGGCAACGGTCACATCGACTTGCTTAAACTCATCGAAATTGCGTGCTTCGAGGGTCACATCGGGCGTCTTATCCTTGTTCTGCCCTTGCATCACGACATTGTCGAGATCGGTTGTCGTCTTGCCTTCTGTCGTATTGACCGACACGTTGCCCGCAATCCCCGCAATGGCCCCGCCAACAGCGATATTCACACCGCTATTTCCCGTGTGGCGGTAACTGTCGACCGTGATCGAATCGCTTGCCTGCACCTTAGCAGCAGAAAGCGAATTCGAAACATTGTTATCCGAATAATTGACATTGACGCCGACAACTCCGGCCGTTAACTTTGCGCCGGCCGCCACAGCCCCCAAAGCGGAAATTCGACCGAGATATTCTGCCTTTTGCGTATAGTTTTTGGCTGAAATTCCGGCGTCTTGCGTTCCATTGCCGACCACTTTTGTCGAGACGTCGGAAAGTTGACGCACAACGTTAACCAGAGCCGAAACGGCAACGTTTCCGGCTCCGGCACCTTCCAAAGCCAAACTCGAAACACCCTCTTTACCTTCTGCGCCGACATACACCTCGCCTTGCTGAGCAGTGAGATTGCCGCCGATTACCGAGGTTTGCGTCGAACGATCGGTCGTTACCACGTTGACGGCCACCGGAACCGCAACGTTTGCCGCCCCCGCACCGGTGGTTGAAACGTTATAGACGTTGGCATAGTTGCCGGACAGAACTTTCACATTGTCTCGTACGGACTCAAGGCTCGAGTTGGTCACCGTCGTTTGCGTTTGGCCTCCGAGATAGGTAACGCCCACCGTACCCACGGCAACATTGGAGCCCGCACCGCCTCCGTTTAAGACCAGAGATTTAAACGTTTGCGTCCCGGTTGCGGCAATATGCACGCCCGTTGTCTGCGTCTTTTGGCGATTGTTTTCCAAAGAACTCTTGATATCGACATCTTCGGCAATGGAATCGTTGATATCTTTATCCGCAACAACGCCCGCAACGTTTAAAGAGCCGGAACCGGTGCCGTCATCTTTGATTTCTGCATTTGTGACGGACGTCTTGGTCGTTCCGCTCACCTCATTGACCATGACGCTCAAACCGGCGGCATTGGAAGAGCTCCCCGCTCCTTGCCCGACGTAGGCCCCGATCGTATCGTCGCTTTGCGCTTCAACGACAGCAGCCGACCTCAC
>CALKKK010000095.1 GCA_937995395.1 uncultured Sutterella sp.
ATCCATGATGATGCGGCCGATCGTCTGCTTGCTGTAATCGTCCTTAAAGGCACGCACGTCGCCGGGCTGGTAACCGCGACCGGTTTCGACGCGCACCTGCATGTCGAGCTTGCCGCCGGACAAGTTGGCGATGACGTGTTCGGGATTGAGAACCGTCACGTCATGGGGCAAATCGAAGTCTGCAGCCGTCACGGGGCCGGTGCCGCTCTTTTGCAAACGCAAAATCACGTCTTCGCGACCGCCTTCGAGCTTAAAGACCACGCCCTTGAGGTTGAGAAGAATATCGACAACGTCTTCCATGACGCCGTCAATCTGAGAATACTCGTGCACCACGCCCACGATCGTAGCTTCGGTCGGAGCATAGCCAACCATGGAAGCCAAAAGGATGCGACGCAATGCATTGCCCAACGTGTGACCGTAGCCGCGTTCGAACGGTTCGAGCGTGATCACGGCGCGGTTGGGGTTCTTTTCGTCGATGACGGCTTCGACCGTCGTCGGCTTCAAGAGCGAAGTATTTGCCATTTTATGAGTTTCCTATTCAATACCCTCGGCTCGTTACACCGATAAGGCTGAGTTGTTGGAAATTTTTGGGGATTTCAAAAATGCTAGTGCGTCCGACACCCCAAAAAGAGTCGGACGCCCATAAATTCGCTTGTCGAAATCGGGAATAAGCCTTGCACTACAGGGCAAACAATTCCCGAAATCGTCAACCAGATTAACGCGAGTAAAGTTCGACCACGAGAGCTTCGTTGATGTCGTGTGCGATTTCGTCGCGGGCCGGAACGTTCTTGAACGTACCTTCCATCTTCTTGGCATCAACGCTCACCCAGCCCGGGAAACCGGCCTGAGAGGCCAATTCGAGAGCTTCGGCGATACGAACCTGCTTCTTGGCAGACTCACGAATGGAGATGACATCGCCGGCCTTAACGGAGTAAGACGGGATGTTGCACTTCTTGCCGTTGACAAGAATAGCGCAGTGGCTCACGAGCTGGCGAGCTTCGCCGCGCGTGGAACCAAAACCCATGCGATAAACAACGTTGTCGAGACGGCATTCGAGCAACGCCAAGAGCGTTTCACCCGTGTTGCCGGTACGACGGCTAGCTTCCGCGTAGTAACGGCGGAACTGGCGTTCCAAAACGCCATAGGTACGCTTAACCTTCTGCTTTTCACGCAACTGCGTACCGTAGTCCGAGAGACGCTGCCCGGAGATCTTGCCATGCTGGCCGGGCTTGACGTCGGCGCTCTTGACCTTGGAGTCAAAGGAACGACGGGCGCTCTTCAGATTGAGGTCGGAACCCTCGCGGCGCGAGAGCTTCAACTTGGGACCGAGATATCGTGCCATTTTATTTGTTACCTCTTCTATCCTGCGGTTTGCACCGCATTGAGTTTGCGTTTAACGATAAAAACTAACGCAAACGCAGGATACGAATTGAAAAATTGTTTCTTAATTACACGCGACGACGCTTAGAGGGGCGAACACCGTTGTGAGGAACGGGCGTAACGTCCTGAATGCTCGTGACACGAATGCCGAGGGCATTGAGAGCACGAACGCTGGATTCGCGGCCGGGGCCGGGACCCATGATGCGGACTTCGACGTTCTTCAAACCGAATTCGAGAGCAATCTTGCCAGCGTGTTCTGCTGCCACCTGGGCTGCGAACGGCGTGGACTTACGAGAGCCCTTGAAACCCTGAGCACCGGCCGAGCTAGCTGCAACGGCGTTGCCCTGACGGTCGGTGATGGTGATGATCGTGTTGTTAAAGGAAGCATGCACGTGGGCGATGCCTTCGGTCACAACCTTCTTCACCTTCTTGCGGGCGCGAGCTGCCTGCTGAGATTTGGGAGCCATAACTATCCTTTGTGATTACTTCTTGAGCGTGACGCCAACCTTACGCGGGCCCTTACGGGTGCGAGCGTTGGTACGGGTGCGCTGACCGCGCACCGGCAAACCGCGGCGATGACGGAAGCCGCGATACGTGCCCAAGTCAATCAGACGCTTGATCGAGAGCTGAACTTCACGGCGCAGGTCACCTTCGACGGTGAACTGACCAACCGCTTCACGGATCTTTTCGAGATCCGCATCAGTCAAGTCCTTGACCTTCTTGGAATGTTCAATGCCGCAGGAATCCAAAATTTCCTGAGCACGGGAACGACCGATGCCATAAATGGCGGTCAGGCCGATCACGCTGTGCTGATTCGGCGGAATATTAATACCGGCGATACGAGCCATTTGTATTTACCTCATTAGCCTTGACGCTGCTTGTGACGCGGGTCTTCGCAGATCACGCGCACAACGCCTTTGCGCTTAATGATCTTGCACTTGCGGCACATTTTTTTGACCGAAGCGTTAACCTTCATTTTCATCTCCAGCCCGATCTTATAGACCGAGCGCTCTTTAAAGAGTGCCTACATGGGGAAAGCGGCGAATTTTAACCGATTTTTCCAAAAAAACAAGTACCCCGCCCTCATGTTTTACATTTGCAAGGCGTAGTGCTCCTTACAAAATCACAAGGGTTAGTGGTTAAAGTTCATCATAGCAACAAGAAGTCGTATTTTTGAACTTTCTCATTTTTTATTCATGTCGAACCCGCGCTCTGGTTGAAAGCGCGGGTCGGCACTTTGGTTTATTCAGACTCAGATCCTGTTAGAGACCGGAGCCAAAGCCCTTGAAGTTGGTCTTCTTGAGCAAATTCTCATATTGGTGAGACATCATGTAAGCCTGAACCTGATTCATGAAGTCCATGGTCACAACCACCACGATCAACAACGACGTACCGCCGAAGTAGAACGGAACATTGAAACGCAAATTCAAGAATTCCGGAACCAAGCAAACAAATGTCAAGTAAGCGGCACCGCCCAAAGTCAAGCGCACGAGCACTCTGTCGATGTAGCGAGCCGTCTGTTCGCCCGGACGAATACCGGGAACGAACGCACCACTCTTTTTCAAGTTTTCCGCCGTTTCCTTCGGGTTGAAAACCAACGCCGTGTAGAAAAAGGCGAAGAAAATAATCAAAGCGGCATAAAGAAGCGTGTACAGGGGCTGACCGGGGCTCAGCGATGCTGCCAAGTCGCGGATCCAGCGCGTGGAATCACCGGAGGTGAACCATCCTGCCAACGTTGCCGGGAACAAAATCAAAGACGAAGCAAAAATCGGAGGAATCACACCCGACATATTCATCTTCAACGGCAGGTAAGAAGCCTGGCCGCCATAGATTTTGTTACCGATTTGGCGACGAGCGTAGTTCACCGTAATGCGACGCTGGCCGCGTTCGATAAACACCACGAATGCCGTCACCAAAACGACCACTGCGATCACGAAAATTGCAGACAACGGAGAGATGGCACCCGTGCTCACAAGTTGGAACAAGCCGCTTGCTGCATTGGGCAAACCTGCCACGATACCTGCAAAGATGATGATCGAGATGCCGTTACCCAAACCGCGTTCGGTAATCTGTTCGCCAAGCCACATTAAGAACATGGTGCCGGTCACAAGGCTCACCGCACAGGTAAAGCGGAACATGTAACCGGGATCGATCACCAAACCCTGCTGGGTTTCGAGAGCAACTGCGATACCGACAGCCTGGAAGAAACCCAATGCCAACGTGCCGTAGCGCGTGTATTGAGTAATCTTGCGGCGGCCGGCCTCGCCTTCTTTACGCAACGCTTCAAGACTCGGTAACACGTACGACAGCATCTGCATGATAATGGATGCAGAGATGTAGGGCATGATACCGAGTGCGAACACCGAGAAGCGCGACAAAGCGCCACCGGAGAACATGTTGAACAGCCCGAGAATGCCGCCTTGCTGCTCGTTGAAGAGCTGGCGAAGCATGTCGGGATCAATACCCGGGACCGGCACGTGAGCGCCGATACGGTACACGACCAGGGCGAGCAGAAGGAAGAACAAGCGATTTTTCAAATCACCGTACTTTGCCCACCCCGTCTGTTTAGTGCTGGGGCTATTCGCCACGTCTGTGTCCTTAAAGCGTTAATTGAACAAAAGCTAATTAGGCTTCCACGGTGCCGCCGGCAGCTTCGATAGCAGCCTTGGCACCCTTGGTCACGCCCAAGCCGCGAACGGTCACCTTACGGGTGATGGCACCCGAGAGGATCACGCGAGCGTTCTGAGCGAGGATGGACACAACGTTGGCCTGCTTCAGAGCAGCCAAGTCGATCACATCAACGGGCATAGCTTCAAGTTCATTGAGGCGGACAACTTCGACGAAGCGACGCGTCATCGAAGTAAAGCCGCGCTTGGGCAAGCGACGATGCAAGGGCATCTGGCCGCCTTCGAAACCGACTTTGTGGAAGCCACCAGCACGGGACTTCTGACCCTTGTGGCCGCGACCGGCGGTCTTGCCCCAGCCGGAGCCGACACCGCGACCGACGCGGTGAGCCTGGCTCGTAGCACCTTCATTGGGCTTAATCGTATTCAAACGCATTTGTTATTCCTCAGATTCAACGCGCACAAGGAATGCGACCTTGGTGATCATACCGCGCACTGCGGGCGTATCTTCGAGTTCGCGCGTCTGGTGCAGCTTCTTCAAGCCGAGCCCGAGCAACGTGGCGCGGTGCTTGGCACCGGTGCCGATGGGGCTCTTGACGAGCGTGACTTTAACGGTCTTCTTATCAGACATTTTTTCAATATCTCCTTAGGACCTTACGCCGTGATTTCTTCAACGGACTTGCCGCGCTTGGCAGCAATGTCAGCCGGAGAATGCAGGTTCGCAAGCGCGTCGAGCGTGGCGCGGACCATGTTGTACGGGTTGGTGGAGCCGTAAGCCTTAGCCAAAACGTTACGGATACCGACGGCATCCAAAACGGCACGCATCGGGCCGCCGGCAATCACGCCGGTACCTTCGGCGGCGGGCATCAACAAAACGCGGCTGGCACCGTGGTGGCCTTCAACAGCGTGGAAGATGGTGCCGTTGTTCAACGGAACCTTCTTCATGCTCTTGCGGGCACGTTCCATGGCCTTGCTCACGGAAGCGGGAACTTCACGGCTCTTGCCGGTACCCATACCGACAGCACCGTTACCGTCACCGGCAACTGTCAAAGCGGCAAAAGCCAAAATGCGGCCGCCCTTAACAACCTTGGTGACGCGGTTCACCGCAATCATCTTTTCGCGAATGCCGTCATCGATTTCTTCAACGGCGTTCTTCTTATCAACCTTAGCCATAAGCCTCGATTCCTATTAGAACTTGA
>CALKKK010000096.1 GCA_937995395.1 uncultured Sutterella sp.
ATGTGGGAGTCAACCAAGCTATGGCCAAAGCCATATTACAGCGACTTGTTGGATCGCCTATCTAATGAATATCAAGATTATAAACTGGTATATTTAGGTCCTTGTGAGGAATATTGGATTGGGGATAATACGATTAATTTATCGGGGGCTACAAATTTAGAGGAGTTAAAGATTTTATTGAAATATGCAAGATTACATATTGGTCCAGAGGGGGGGATGATTCACCTGAGACATGTGATTAGTAGAGCTCCGTCATGTGTTTTGTTTGGTTCTACATCGGTTAAATTTTATGGTTATCCAGAAAATTTGAATCTTGAAGTGAAAACTTGTTGTGATCATTGTGAATGGCTTACCGATAACTGGAATGAATTTTGTTCCAAAAAAACACAGAGCACAGTATGCGATAAGTTGAAGCAATTATTACCAAGTCAAGTGTTTGAGGCAATTCAACAGGAACTTGGGGATAATAAAGAGTCGATTTGTGTTCGATCTCTATAATGATTGTTAGAGCGAAGTTGCATAGATGTCTCTTAGACAGGGTTATTGGCGCGTACGGCCAACTCTGGTGCTCAAGGGTAACGCGTAGTTGCGCGCAGAGCCAAAGTGTAACGCCAATCGCTGTCAGTGCCTTATTTTCAGGCAGAAAGTTTGAAATAGTTGCCGATTCAGGCATTCTTGGTTTTGTGATCGACTCCTTTTGAGGAGGTAAGATGACAAAACGTCATACAAAACTCATCACTGCCGCAATCGCGTTGCTGTGCGATATCTTCCTGCAGTACTACTGCCACATCATCACGCTCCTCAAATTCCCGGGAAATTTTTAGAACAAGGTAGTAATTTGGGGTAAAAAACATCGTCGCCCATTGATTTTCCCCAAACTTCCAGGCGATTTTTAAAACAGACGGAGTTTAGACTGTAACTCTTTCGCGTAGGGATTTTATATTCCCTACGCGAAAGAGTCATAGCTTAAACAGAAAATAAGAATTAAAAAATAATCGAATCAATAACCTCAGACTCTAAGTTGAATATGATCAGCCACCCATGGCGCAATTTGCTTCAGTGTAGGAACGATACTTTCCCTTAATATTGCAGAAATAGTTTTGAAGCATTCGTCAACAAGACTCTTTTCCTCCGACTCCCTAGTGATCAGAAACACTTCTCGAACGAGAACGGGATCCGGCATTTTTGCGGCAACAGTTCCTTCAACTAACTTTTTTGTTTGTAGCAAAGCCGAGGGTCGAGTAATCGTCCATCCGACATCTTCGCGAATCAGAGATACCATGACCGTGTTACTGTCGACTTCCAATTGATTTGGAAAATTCAAATACTGAGAAGACAAGTAAGAACCGTTAAGTCGTCCACCGCCACTTTCCAAATGGTAATAAATGAATGGCTTTCCGCACAGTTGCAAGTCAATCCAAGACCAGGGGCCCCGTTTACTCTGAGCCATTTTTTCGGACATCAGAATGAGTGAAGGCTCTTGAAATAGTAGTCGTCGATGCAGTCCTTTAACCCCCATAAAAGGATCGCTTGAGACAATAACATCGAGCTTATGCTCAATTAACAGACGTAAAAGCGTGTTGGAAGTTGCTGTTAATTGTGAAATACGAGACGTGATCGGCAACAACTTCTGGATCAGCTTGGGCACAAGATCCAATGATAGGGTTTCAATGCAACCGAAACGAACAACCGGTTTAAGGGCATTTTGTGCTTTTAACCTCGTCAAGGTCGATGCAAGTGCATCGGCGTCGCGCTTGAGCTCATAGTAAAGAACCTTAGCTTCCGGGGTTGCCGCAATCGGCCGCTGGGTGCGGTCAAAGAGCGTAATGCCTAGACTGTTTTCAAAATCTGCGATGCGCTTAGATACAGAGGATTGATTACAGCCGACAAGCTCAGCAACCTTGGAAAAGTTTCTGAGTTCAAAGAGCAAAACGAAAAGCAATGCGTCTTGATCGAAAATTCGGCTGACAGGAAAAAGGTGACTCTCATCCACGGTCAATCTCCAGAAAAAGCTTTTCCATTCTAGTAAGAATTCTTACCGCACTCATCGTGTAAGTCCATGAGTATGCTGTTAAAGCATAGTTACTTTTCCTTAGGCTTCTAACTCTTCGGAAAATGAAAAGATCTTAGTCACTATGTGTTTTGTCAAGACAAATGAGGCAATCGTTTGTCATCGAAAACAATTCCATAGGAGACAGACCTATGCTTTGGTTAGAAGCTTTTGTGATTTTGGCTTGCATCATGATCGGTGCAAGAAAAAACGGCGTAGCCATGGGCTTTGCGGGCGGTGTCGGCTTATGCCTTTTGGTGTTTGTGTTTGGATTAAGACCAAGTTCGCCACCGGTTAACGTGCTTTTGATTATCACAGCGGTTTCTGCAATGGCAGCGACCTTGCAGTGTGCGGGCGGTTTGGATTTATTAGTCAGTATTGCTGAAAAAGTCCTGCGCAGTAATCCGGATCGCATTACGATCATGGCGCCGATTGTGACCTTTTTCTTCACGATGTTTACCGGTACAAGCTATGTTGCGATGGCCGTCTATCCGGTGATTTCTGAAGTTGCTTTGGAAGCCAACATTCGTGTCGAACGCCCGATGTCAATTGCCATGGTCGCAAGCCAACACGGTATTTCAGCTTCACCCGTTTCGGCTTCGACGGCTGCTCTTTTGGGAGTATTGGCCGTTCACGGCGTTACGCTCGGTCAAATTATGCTTGTGGCAATCCCGTCGATTTTCATCGGTTGCATGTTGGGTGCAATTAGCGTGTATCGTCGAGGTGTCGAACTCGAGCAAGATCCGGAATTCCAGCGTCGTTTGCAATCCGGCGAATTGACGCACAATGCAGAAAGCAAGATCTATGTCCCTACACGTGAAGCAAAGCTTTCCGTAACGATTTTCGGTATTGCCGTTGCTTTGATCGTTTTGCTGGGCAGTTTCAAAGGTTTGATGCCGTCTTGGGAAGTCAATGGCAAACTCGTTCGTTTATCTATTCCTAACGCCATTGAAATGATTGCTTTTGCCGCGTCATTCATCATGGTTGTGACATGCAATGTTTCTCCCGGAAAAATTGCAAAGTCTGGTGTCTTTTCTGCAGGTATGACTGGTGTGATCGCCATCTTTGGTATTGCCTGGATGACCGATACGTTTTTCCTGGCACATAAAGCCGAATTTATTCAAATGCTGGGAGGAACTGTCCAGGCTTACCCGTGGCTCTTCGGTATTGTGCTTTTCTTCATGAGCGCATTGCTGTTAAGTCAAGGGGCAACGACAAGTTCGTTGATGCCTATCGGCGCGTCTTTGGGGTTGCCGGTCGGTTCTCTTGTAGCTATGGCTCCGGCAGTTAACGGCTTGTTCTTCTTCCCGGCAACGGGCTCGGCTATCAGTGCATTGACTTTTGACCGCTCGGGAACGACACATATCGGCAAGTACGTTTTAAATCACAGTTATCAGCGTCCGGGTTTTGTGACCTGCATCAGTTCGGTTGTGATCGGTTTCTTGATTGCCAGTGTTGTCTTCTAACTTAAATTTTTGGAGTGAATTTACCATGCGTATGGAAAAGGATTCTTTAGGCGAACTGCCGGTTCCCGACGATGCTTACTACGGTATTCAGACCGTGCGTTGTGCATTCAATTACGATGTGACAGATCGTACTTTCAATAGCTTGCCTCAAGTGATTCGCGCAATGGCCGAGGTGAAGAAGGCTTGTGCGATTACGAATTCAGAAATCGGTGCTTTGGATCAACTCAAAGCCAATGCCATCGTTCAGGCATGTGACGAAATCATTGCGGGACGCTTTTCCGATCAGTTCCCGGTCAACGTTTGGCGCTCGCACGGTACGGGTGTCAATATGAATGTCAACGAAGTCATTGCCAATCGTGCCAATGAAATTTTGACAGGACACAAAGGCTACGATTCCGTGCACCCGAACACGCACGTCAATATGTGTCAATCCAGTAACGATACATACCCGGCTTGCGAAGCGATTGTGCTTTATCGCATGATCGGTGATGCACTTGATTCCATCAAGTACATGGAAGATGCTTTGGCGCAAAAAGCGCTGGAGTTCAAAGACGATGTTCGCTTAGGTCGCACGTGTATGCAGGATGCGGTTCCCATGACCTTCGGACAAGTTTTCGGCGGTTGGCATTGCATGATGAAACGCAATCGTATGCGTTTGGAAAAAGCTCGTCCCGAATTTCAGGAAACCATCCTCGGGGCAACGGTTCTGGGAACCGGTATGGGACAAATGCCGGGATACCATGAAGCCATTTACAAGAATCTCTCCGCTGTTGTCGGCTTTGACATGAAGCAGGCCAAGATGCAAGGGGAGGTGATTGAAGACAGTGCTTTGTTTGACGGTTCGGCCAACAATGACGGACTCATGATGCTTTTGAGTTATTTGAAGGCTATCGCTTGTGCTGCAGGCAAGATTGGAAACGACCTTTATATCTTCTCGTCGGGGCCTCGCACGGGTATCGGAGAATTTATCCTTCCGTCCATTGCACCGGGAAGCTCCATCATGCCGGGCAAACTCAATCCGTATATGCCGGAATTGTTACTGCAGATCATGCAACAGATCATCAGCCATGAGCATGTGGCAACCCTGACGATTAATGAAAGTGAGCTGGATTTGTGTTCTAGTACGTGTGCAAGTTTTATGGGGGCGATGGAATCGTTGGAATTGATCACGAAGGGATTTAGATTGTTTACCGATTTGTGTCTGAAAGGAATCGATATCAATCGTGAAAAGGCCAGACGCAATGCCGAAATGTCAACTTCTAACGCTACGATGATCAGTGCCCTGTACGGCTATCCGATCGGTACAAAAATTGCACATTTGGCCTTTAAAGAAAATATCTCCTGTAAAGAGGCAGCCTTACGAGAAAGCCTAATCTCTGCCGATGTTGCCGAAGAGCTTTTCGATGTACGAAAGTTGGCAAATCGTAAAGATACCGTCGAAATGTTCAGAAAGTTCGGACAGCTTCGTCAGATCGACTAATGACAGGATATTTTTGAGGTAAGAAAAATGAATATGAGAAAAGAACATGACGGTCTGGGTGAGTTGGAATTGCCTGAAAGCGCCTATTACGGGATAGTGACGGAACGCAATCGCCGCGCGTTTGATGTCGGTCCGCTGACTCTGGATGACTATCCGAGCTACATTCGCTCGGTGGCGCTGTGCAAAATTGCCTGTGCCCGCGCTAACGTCGAAATCGGTGCGCTGGATCCTGAAAAAGCGAAATATATCGAGATGGCAGCTCGCGAAGTTGCCGACGGAAAGCTCAAGGGGCAGTTTGTCGTCAACATTTATCGAGGCTCCGGTACGCCAACCAATATGATTGTTAACGAAGTGGTTGCGCACCGAGCCAATGAACTGATGACCGGCTCCAAAGTTGGGCCTATTCATCCCAATACGCACGTCAATATGTGTCAGTCCACCAACGACCTGATTCCGACAGCCAAAGAAATGGTCGTGTATGACGAAATCGGCAAAGTGATTCTTGCTGCTCAACATCTCTCAGACATTTTGTATAAAAAGGCCGAAGAATTTGCCGATGTGATCAAGATGGGGCGTACGTGTTTGCAAGATGCTGTTCCTTTAACCTTAGGGCAGGAATTCGGCGGCTATGCGCATGCCGTCAAGCGCTTGGTTAAGCGCTTGACAACCGAAAGAGCACATTGGAATAAGTCTTGCTTAGGTGGCACGGCGGTTGGTACGGGTATGAGTTGCTTGCCCGGATTTAGAGCCGTAATTGACAAGCACTTAACCGAAGTATGCGGTCGACCGATTGAGACGGAAGAAGATCTTTTTGACGGAATGATGGCGACCGACGGCCTTGTGATTGCGCATGCACACATCCAGGCGCTGGCAACATTGGTTTGGAAGATTGCACGAGACATTCGATTGCTCGGCTCCGGCCCTCGTGCCGGCTTTGGTGAAATCAATTTGCCGGCGGTTGCACCGGGAAGTTCGATTATGCCCGGTAAGGTCAATCCGGTGATTCCGGAAATGGTATTTCTGACGACAGATCGAGTATCGGCCAATCACACGGGGTTGGTATCCGGGGTTTTGTCCGGTTGGTTGGAATTGGGAACTTCTTCCGGTATTCCGGCTAAGAGTTTTATCGAGTCCTGCGATCTGTTATCTCGATCGATGAATGTTTTTGCCGACAAGTGCATCGCCGGTATTACGGCCAATCGTGAGCATTGCCGAGAAATGACCGAAATGTCGACATCGTTGGCAACGATGGTCAGTACGCTTTTCGGTTACGAAATCGGAACAAAAATTGCACATTTGGCCATCGATGAAAACATTACGTGTAAGGAAGCAGCCAAACGTAGCGGTCTTTTACCCGACGAAGTTGTCGAAGAGCTCTTTGATGTCAACTCCATGGTTGATCCGGACAAAATGGAAGCACTCTTTAAGAAGTATCAGAACTATCGCAAGGTGTAAAAGCTCAATCGGATCCGCAAAGGATCCATGTTGATCGATAGTCCTTCGGGAAGTCGCATTTCCCGAAGGACTTCGGTTGATCTTTTTCGAAGGTTACAGAAAATGTTGCAAATATCTCGTTTGCGCGGTCCTTTACTCGTTTTGGCAGGAGCGCTTTGCTTTTCCTGCAGCGGTTTTTTGCAAGCGATTGCACCGCTAGGCGCAACGCCATATGTCATTGCAGGCTGCCGAATGCTTATTGGCGCAGCAACACTATTTCTGTACCTTTATGTCTCCGGTCGCAAGGTTCATTGGGGAAACTGGCCTTGGAACAATATTTTAGTTTGCGCTGTTGCCTTGTGGTTTTTCCAAATGTCTTTTTTCAATTCGGTTCTTCTTGTCGGTGTTGCTATCGGTACGGTTGTTTCTATCGGTGTGACACCGATTTTTTCCGGAATCATTACTTGGGTTATGGAGAAAAAATCGCCGGTGCTTGCCTGGTATCCGGCAACAGTTTTAGCAATTATTGGCCTGTTTCTCATAAATACGATTGAATCGGCTGATTTTGCGTGGTATGACCTGCTTTTGCCGATTTTTGCCGGAGCCTGCTATTCGGTTGAGATTTGTGTTTCCAAACCTTTGACAGACAATCACAGTGCAGAAGAGTCCATGATGCTCATCATGTTTCTGGTTGGACTGGGGTTGGTACCGTTTTTTTTCTTTTATCCTGTCGAGTGGGTTGCAACGGTTGATGGGATTGCAGTGGCTCTTGGCTTGGGTGTTGTGACGGCCGCGTGTGCATTTTCTTTGTTGGTTGCCGGTATCAAGACAACGCCGGCTCCGATAGCTTCGACACTGGCCTTGGGAGAACCGATGGGAGCGGCTCTTCTTGGCATATTGATCCTGGGAGAGCCTTGCGATATCAAATCTCTTTTGGGAATCGCAAGTATTTTTGCTTCGATCGTAGTGTTGGTCATTGCTGAAGTCAAAGAAAAATCTCAGGGGTGAGAACCGGAGTGATTTATCGTTAGCAGGGCCTAAACAATGCTTTCCAGCACAAAACGTCAGGCACTAAAAATATCCTCCAAAGAACCTCGAATGGGCCGAAAGCGGCTTAAACACAAGGTCTACATATATTCCGCGGTGAAAAGGCTTACGTAGCGTGGAGCAAAAACTTGGAGATTATGAGGTTTTGTGGTTGGCGGGGAGGGGCGATAAGAACTCCGACATGTACGATTGCTTCTATTCCTAAGACGAATAAGTCTCGCCCTTGGTGCTCAACCGTGCCGTCATCGATCAACGTAAGCGCTTTACGAGCTTTATTACGCTCGTGAGTAACTACATCGATGATCCTATCGATGTCTTGGACATCTATCGCAGACGGGACAGCATCGCGAAGACTTTCCGTGTGCTGTAAAGCGATCTAGACGTCGTTTCGACTGACGTGCATCACGACACGACATTCAACGGCAAACTCCTGATCTGCTTTGTAGCTCTGACGATGATGGCGATGCTCAACTACGTCATGGAAAATCCTACAAACACTTGTACGACTACTACGCCTACAAAGAGTTGCTTTATTAGCTCAATTACATCAGCAAAATTACGACAAGAATAGACGGTGAAAGATTAACCGAAATTTCTGGTTCACAGGAACTTATTTACAAGCGTGTAAGGGCGCCAGTTCCGTCCGTTGAGGAGGACTCATTGTAAAAAATTAGCTCAGTTCATGTCTTTAGCCTCGATATGCAGGTTGGTCTTACACTCCTACCATATCAAGAATTCATCGTTGATTTTGTTCGAAGCGACAGCCATTTTGTCCAAACAAATCGTGAATCTCTTCGATGACGGGGGTATATCCTTTGATGTGCGGTGTGCCCCCCCCCTCTCTTCCTGCAATTTGATCTCGATCTTTTCGCAGGGTGTCTTAGCTTTTTTTGTTTATCTGCATCGACGTACCATTCCGCCACGTTGTAGGCACGTGCTATAGATTTCGGTCAAAAATTGGCCACCTTCTCAGGCGGCCAGTAAAAAAGATTCTTATTATGTGGCGAGCTTCTTCACGTCTTCATTCATTAAGGCCAGTGCTTTAGTAGCACTTTCCTTTTCAATAAACCCTTCTTTAGCTTTAGTAAGTAAGTACTTAGGAAACTTGCTTTCGATATACGTTCTCAACCAACTTCTAAACAGACCGAGGGCGACCTCCGGGTAAGCGTATGCAGGTTGAGGGTTAGATAAAGCTTGTCGGTAATAATCGGGATAATTATGGGGGAACCGTATTCTTTCTCCCATTTCATTATCGAGATTGTTGTCAGTCCAATATTTGGACCACAGTTTTCCTACGGAAATATCGGGGATTACTTTGTCGGTGACGATCAAACCGGCTTTGATCATTGGCACAACTATCGGTGCGATTTCTGAAAAGATACAGAAATATCCTTTAGGAACTGCGTTAGCCGTCAGGTCTACTCTGTCAATGAAGTGCTTCCAACTTGACAGAAGATCAGTCTCTGGCCGATACCCAACGGCGGTATAAACAAAACTTCTGAAAGAGATACGCGCTAACGTTCTAAAAGCGTTTTGCGCTTCCTCCTTTTGCTCTGATGCTTCGAAAGCATAGTATTCAAGCAAAGCAATGCAAACCGGTTCTGTGTAAGCATTGATCGGTATCCCATTGCTTTCGCAACGAATGAACAAAGTATCGCTATCAAAATTTTCTCGGGACAGTAGCGCTTGAATCACTCGCCCTCTGGGTTTTGTTTTCTCCTCTGCCCATCCAGCGGCTAAACGGTTTAGCGACGATCGGTTAATCCCGCACATCCGCGCAAGCCCACTTTCCGAAAGGTAGGGGATACCGTTCTCAAGCACACCCATCTCAATGCCGTCGTGCTCAATTTGTTTTTCAACGTGAAATAACTGCCCTTGAGACCCTGTGCCTAAATCATCAATTTTTTGCTGTAACTCTTTGATTTTAAAGGATTCCATACCTGCTCCTAAATAGCGTTATGGTTGACTTTTTTACAGTGGAATTTCAACATAATTTATCCACTTTTTGTACCAAAGTAAAAAATATTTTTACTGACATAAAAGACCCACATCAACCTTTTCGTTTGAAAAGATTGAGATTGCTTCTTTCCCTAACCCACACGGTTGATACCTCTACGAATGGCTCCCCTTGGACTGGTGTACGGCGACCTTCGTAAGTTTGAGAGGCGTTCGCAACGCCGCTTACGGATCAATTCGGTTCTATTTCAAAAATGTTCGAAGTAGTCGTCTTTCCGATCTGCAATCTTTAGTCGTGTTGTTGTTTGCACGGATGCTCATCGCCAGGAGTTCGATCGGGATGAGGAGAACCAGATCTGTTTACACAATTCTCGGTATAACACAGTTTGCCTGATAACCGGTTCCATCACATTCTCGAACGTTTTGTATGTCGCCACTATTGGTAATAAAGATGTTCTTTTTCGACTGTGATTGGCGTCGCGACTAGTTTCCTGCCGTTAACGATTAGTGTCAAGCGAACTCAGAATTGAGCCCCGTCGACGAATTTTAAATTGAGCCCATTAATCATTCCGTAAGAGCTGTTTCGGCAGATTAACGGCGGCTCGGTTCTTTTCAGCCGAGACTTTTGAGGGTATGTCACCGTTTTGCGGGAACACTTTCGCAAGCACGGCTTGCCTATCGCTCTGTTCCGTGATCGGCATGGCCCCTTCACTTTAACCATCTATACAGTACTGGCTATGTGTGAAAGGACGGCGGGGTTAGCACCTCGCCGCCTATCCGATTCGAGAAGAATCATTCTGTTTGCAAACTGGTAGGGAGATTGCTCAAAATTGGTCGCTTTATCCAATCCAGAGCATAAAAATGGTTCTGAGGCTTTGATGGAAAGAAATTGTGATTGTCTATTGATTCAAGGGACCTTCCAGTCGAACTGATGACATTGTGCACAATAATTGTCCGTCGGCGCGTGCATCAAGTGACAATTCGTACACTCCAGCTCATTCCCATAATGGGGAGACGTATGTGGATTGGTCGGTTTGACCTTTGCCGTCTTTGCAACTAAAGGATCGACCGGGTGACATTTGGTGCAGGTTGCCATTTCAGGTGCTGAGGGCTTTTGCATATCAGCATGGCACATTGTGCATGCTATGCCTTTAGAAACGTGTCGATCGGCTCCGAATTTCATATCGCTTGCCGCCGAAGCAACGGATAATGTCAACTGAGTGCTTATACACAAAGCAATCGCAACGAGAAGTTTATTCATGATTTCACTCCGAAGAAAAATAGGGCGACAGTAAGTGGATACTCACACAAAGAGCCGCCCAAGAGAGGAGTTAAATTATTTAACCTTTGCAAACTTCAGCGCCGATAACATAACCGGCCGTGAAGCATCGACCCATGCCGTGCTGGCTTGCGCCACCTGCAGATTCGCCGCCGCAGTACAACCCCGGAATGACCTTGCCGGCCATATCGATGACCTGATTTTTGCCATTGACACGAAGACCTGCGTAGGTATCGTGCGTGCATACCGTGCACCAGGCTGCGTAGAAGGGGCCTTTCTCGATCTTATGACGAGGTTTGGGTTTGGCAAAGTCTTCGTCCACACCCTTTTCAACCATTTGGTTGTAACGAGCGACCGTTTCTGCCAAGCGCCCCTTGGGCATCTTGAATTTCTGATACGGGTTCTTCAAGAGCATGTCTTGCAATTCGTCAAGAGTGTCGGCCGTGAAGAAGTATCCTTCTTCACCGGTGTTTTCGTTGATCACCCATTTTTCGCGTTTAATGGCTTCGCTATCGAAAATTGCCCATTGAGGACCAGCAGACCATTCGGGTGCGGTCGAGCCTTCGTTAATAGCCATCGCAGCATCAATGTAGTTCTTAAAGACCGGAGTGATCTTCGAAGAGTTTCGCCAATCGCCATGTTTGTAGCCGCCGGCTTTGTCAAAGAAGCCGAAGCATGTTCCGTTGGGATAGGCGGCTGTAATCTCGTTATAGAAACGGTGTCCGGCCTGGTTAACGGCAATACAATCCTGCCAGTTGCCGACGAAAAGTCCGGTAGCCTTAACCTTGCCCCAGATTGGGCTTTGAGGTTTCCAAGCGACATAACTCGTACGGGTGCCGATAAAGGCACCGCGACGCAAAGCGCCATTACGATTCATGGCTTGATTGCAGGTTCCCCAAAGTGCAGCACCGATTGCCATAGCAGCCAATTCGCCGGAGCCGTCTTGCGGGGACCATTCGCCGCCGCCAAGCTGGAATTCTTCCGTTAAACGGGGGTCGAACATGCGACGGAATTCGACGTTACCGGTATTGCCACCAGTTGCAATCACGATGCCTTTGGTTGCACGTACGGTGATCAGTTTTTTGTTGCATTTGACGTTGCCTTCCGTTTTCCAAGAAACGAGAGGTTCTTTTTGTCCCGGCAAAATGGTCGGTGTGTAATGCGCTTCAATGCCGATCACACGACCTTCCAGCGGCTTTTCACGGAAAATTCGATCCATGTGGTAGTTAAACAAGAAACGAATATTTTTGCGCTTGCGAGCGGATTCGTCCAAGGGGCGCATTACGGATGTACCGTTTGTGCCAGTGGGGCTGGGGCCGCCAGCGCCTTTCTTCCACTTGACATGGTGGGAGCGCAGAGCAGAAACGCCGGATGCGTGGTTCGCTTGGAAATTGTCAGGTGCTTCATCTTCAAACGGCAATCCGTTTTTAGCCAAGAAGTCATACACTGCCGGACCGTTGTAGGCCAAAGAATGCTGAACGTCACGATCGCAGAAGCGGTAGTCGGGCATGCCGTCGGTTTCCGTCACGGACCAGTCGGTAATATCGCGGAAGTAAGTTTCCGGATCATCTTTAATGCCATACTTCTTTTGCAATGCCGTACCACCGCCAAGAGCAATGGAACCGGCAGATAAAATCGCGTGTCCCCCGACATCATAATTTGTGTCGATAACTAAAACATCGGCACCGAAGTCTGCAGCGCGAATGGCTGAAGATATACCGCAGGCGCCGGCGCCGATCACAACAACTTCAGCCGTGAAGTCCCACTTCTTGGGATTGGCAACGCACGGAGACGGAGAAGCGGCTCCGGCAACTCCGGGAATCAGCAGGCTGGCTCCGGCCATACCGGTCATTTCAAACAGACTGCGACGAGAAAGCTTGGAATCGGACATTTAGTCTCTCCTATAGTCGATGGAGTCATAGGTTTTTAGCTGGTAAGGTGGATTGCCTATGACTATGTAAGGAGTCTAAAAATGTATCGCGATTGACAACACGTACGTAGTTTGATCAAGGTCAGCCAAAATGGCTTACACGTCACAGACGTGTGAATGTCTTGTGTCAGAGTTCGTTTTCGGGAATTTCCATTAGAATCATCGCGACTTGAGCGGGAGTCTTGGCTTGTAATTTTTTCATGGCACTTGCACGGTGAACTTCCACCGTTCGGTGACTGATGCCGAGTTCAATGCCGATGCGGACGTTGAGCCAACCTTTGGCAACAAATTTCAAGATTTCTTTTTCTCTTGGGGTGAGAGTTTCCCAACGATCCCTCCATCGAACCGTATCTTGAATGCCGCCTCGTCTTTCGCGATCAATCCTGAGAGCTCTGTCAACGGTCGCGATCAGCTTATCGGCGGCAATCGGTTTAACAAGGAAATCCACGGCGCCGTCTTTCAGCAGTTCCACAGCGGTTTCTACATCGGCATGAGCGGTCAAAAAACAAACAGGGACTTTGTAGTTGCGTTTCATTAATTCGGTAAAAAAGGCTAATCCGTCCATCGGTGACATGCGAATGTCCGTGATTAGACAACCGGGTTCTGTCGAAACATCGTTTCGGAAGAAATCTTCTGGACTGGCGTACTTTTTGACAAGGTGGCCTTCCATTGACAGCATAAATTCAAGCGCATCCAGTACTTCCGGGTCGTCATCGACAAGGCGAATCACACACTGAGGTGTTCGGTATACGTCAGTCATGGATCTGATTCTCCTTTGTTTGGGAGTGTGAACTTGTTTCTGGCTTTATCAGGGGGAGGCGAATGACGGCTCGTAAACCTCCGAGCTCGCTACGGGCAAATGTCAAACAGCCGCGATAACGTTCGATGAGTCCTCGAACGACCATGATGCCTAGACCAAGTCCGTCTTTCTTCGTTGTTTTAATGGCTGAGCCTAAGGATTCTCGACGGTCATTATCAATTCCCGGACCGTTGTCGTCAATAGTGCATTCGAAATATCGCTGATCATCGAGCTCATCGACCAGACAACGAATTTCTACGCAAGGTTGTTTTGCTGAAGAGGCGGCCTGCGAGGCATTTTTGATAATGTTGGTAAAAATAACCTGTAATTCCAATTCGTTAGCGAAGGTTAGTGGACGCTCTTGCGTTGGCGTAACTCGGACATAGCTGCTTTTAACGAATTTGTGACAGGCTGTTAAGACGACCTCGTTGAGGTCCAATAACATTTTTTCGGTATTTTCACCTTTGGCGTACTCACGCACACGATCAACGATACGCCCAATGTCTTGCGCATTGGTTTCAAGTTTTTCAAGCCCTTGACGCAACAGAGCTTGATCGGGGGAGCCGCTGTCTATTGCACGCAATAATCCGTGAGCATAGCAATTCATCTTGTGCAGAGGTTGTTTGATTTCGTGAGCAAAGATATTGGAAAGCTGCCCGACAATCGTCGCTTTTTGAAATTGTTCGAAACGGTTTTCCAGCTCATGGGATTTCGCTCTGAGTTCATTTTGTTCATGAAAAGATCTTTGAAGTTCTCGCGTACGTCGACGAACCAAAATTGAGGAGCGCCAACTGTGGATAATCAAAGCGATGGTACAAGTTGCAAGAATGATCAGCCAAGTCGAGTACTCATCAATAAAACGCTTCAAAGTCCAGTGCCGTAAAATCTCATATGGACCGATTCTGAGGTCTTGTAAAAGTTTGTCCAGTTGACTGAAATCGGGGGCAATTGACCAATACATGCCATCGTTCGTTTTGGGCATTGCTAAAAGAACTTGAACAACATCGCGTATTTCTTGAGCAGAAGCAGCCGGTACGGAAAAGATTGTCCAGTTCGGATAAAGATCGGTCGATCTCCGGCATGCGAATTCATCGGCAGGCTTTGGTTCCAATACGCGAACATTGGCTGAATGTTTTTCAAGTTTGGCTAAATCCTCCAAGAAACAAGTTCGAGCGACACCGACATCAGCGTGACCTCCTTCAACAG